>CACYBS010000336.1 GCA_902772725.1 Erysipelothrix rhusiopathiae | reverse complement strand
GAAATCGCCAAAATGGCATATTCCGATGGCGCAGATTACGCAAAGCGTATCGAACAGATTCCTTACGAAATCCTGCCGGGAACCAAAGCGAAATATAGAAATAGTATTTTTTTAGAGAGAGCCATTATCGGAGAACGTCTCCGTTTAGGTATGGGACTTCCGTTACGTGAACTGAGCGAATACGGAGCTCTTTCGGACGGTATTGAGGAAAGCGTAATTGCCACCAAGTATTATGATGCTCCGTTAATCAACATCATTAAATTTGCGTGTAATGCATGTCCGGAAAAAAAGGTATTTGTAACGAATGCCTGCCAGGGATGTTTATCCCATCAATGTTCCGAAGTCTGCCCGAAACAGGCTGTCAGCATTGTCAACGGACGTTCTGTCATCGATCAAGAAAAATGTATTAAGTGCGGACGATGCATGGATGCATGTCCATATAAAGCTATCACAAGAATTGAACGCCCATGTGCAGCCAGCTGCGGTATGAATGCGATTTCCAGTGATGAAGAAGGCAAAGCGAAAATCGATTACGATAAATGTGTAAGCTGCGGACAATGTCTTGTGAACTGCCCATTTGGAGCAATCGTTGATAAAGGTCAGATCTTCCAGACTATTTATGCGATGAAACAGGGATATGAAGTTATCGCTGCGGTAGCACCTGCCTTTGTAGGTCAGTTCGGTCAAAAGGTAACTCCGGAAAAGGTAAAAGGTGCCTTAAAAGAATTAGGTTTTGCGGATGTTGTAGAAGTTGCGATCGGCGCTGACTTATGTGTTATTGAAGAAGCTGAAGACTTCTTAAACAAGGTTCCTGAAAAACAGCCGTTTATGGCAACCAGCTGCTGCCCGGCATGGTCAGTAATGGCTAAAAAGGACTTCCCGCAATTTGCGCCTTATATTTCCATGGCATTAACGCCGATGGTATTAACAGCGCGTTTGATCAAGAAAGATCATCCAAATGCCAAGGTCGTATTTATCGGTCCATGTGCTGCCAAGAAATTAGAAGCAAGCCGCAGAACGATTCGAAGCGATGTTGACTTTGTATTAACATTTGAAGAAGTAATGGGTATGTTTGTTGCGAAGGATATTAATCTGGAACAGATTGAAACAGATGATCCATTAAATGATGGAACAGCTGCCGGCCGAATCTTTGCGGTATCCGGTGGTGTTGCCAACTCCGTAAAAGCTTTGATTAATAAAGAACATCCGGAAATTGATGTTAAGATCCAGGCTGCTGAAGGATTAAAGAACTGCCGAAGCATGTTGATGATGGCAAAAGCCGGAAGATTAGATGGTTATCTATTAGAAGGTATGGCCTGCCCTGGTGGATGTGTTGCCGGTGCCGGTACATTACAGCCTATCGCAAAATCCAGTGCTTTGGTTAAGAAATATGCCAATGAGAATCCGATGAAGACATCCGACGAATCTAAATTCGGTCATCGTCTTCACGAAGTTGCAGAACACTAGAAGCTCAAACGAGCTTCTTTTTATAATGAAAAAATCGGCATAAATAGAACTTCCTATCTATGCCGATTTATTTGTCTGTATTTGCCAGGCATAATTCAATGATTCGCCGTATCTCTTCAGGATCCGTCAACACGCCAGACTTTTGTTCTTCCGTTCTAGGTTTAAATGGTGCGTTTGCACGAGCCTCCATTGCCTTTGCATATTCCTCAACAAACAAATCTGCATTATCTACGATGATGCGATCTATAATACTTGATGTAGCCATGTTCATTCCTCCCTTCCGCGTTATCTATAAACATGTTTTTTAAAAGAATTTCATTAACTGAAGATATCGCCTATTATCCTTGTGACTTAGTCGCTCACCAAACAAATTGAAGTGATGTTTGTTGTGATAAAAATCTATGAGCTTGACATCATCTTCGCAATCCAGATATTTAACTCCACCACCGATTCGATGTTGAATTTCATACAGCTCCCTATCTGCCAATTTCATTAAATCATTTCCACTGATTCTCTGTGCCTCATCTAAAGCATAATTCTTTCCAAATTGAGCTATTAAAAAGGCAGATACAGGGTATGCATTCAATACTTCATCAAACTCAGAATAGCGTTCAATCAATCGTTTTTTAGTGTTACTCAAGCCGGATCGTGGAATCTTAATTGTTTTATGTGCCAACGTGAAATATCCCAATAACGATATTTCTTTTTCGTTGATAACTAAATATGTGATGGATTTCTTTTCCCTTGCGAATTGAATCGCATTGTTCTTTAGAAAGATTTCAACTTCCTTATTCAAAGAATCCTCACCATTGAATCGTATCGTAGAAAACTTGGCTAGGATCCTTTGTGTCCGATCTATGCCAATTCTTTCGATGCAATCTAGAATATTAATCGATTTTCTCTCCCAGGAACTTTTCTGCAAACCGCCGAATTTCCTCAGGATCTGTTATACAAGCGGACTTTTGATCCTCGGTTCTAGGTTTAAACGGTTCTTTTGCACGTGCTTCCATGAATTTTACATATTCATCAACAAATAATTCCGCATTTTCTATTGTGATTGGTTCAATAATACTTGAAGTAGCCATGTTTATTTCCTCCTCTCGCTGCTATCTATAAATAGGATTTTAAAAGAATTTCACTAACTGAAGATATCTCTTTCCGTCTTTTTCACTTATTCTTTCATCAAACAATTGAAATTGTTGCT
>CACYBS010000335.1 GCA_902772725.1 Erysipelothrix rhusiopathiae | reverse complement strand
CATATTGCGGAAAAATTAAATATTCCGTTAGAAAACACCTATGCCTTTGGGGATGGAATCAACGATCTTGCGATGATCAAAAAGGCCGGACACGGGGTTGCGATGGGTAATGCCGTAGATCCGGTAAAAGAAGCAGCTGAATTTATCACGACCGATATTAAAGAAGATGGCGTATACAACGGTTTAAAACACTATCAATTAATCTAAAGGAGGACTCATGAAAAACAACAGCACATTCACATCCGCTGCCATTAAGGCTGCCGGCGATAAATTTGTCAATAAACATAAACAGGAAGTATTCAAAAAGCTGGCCGATCAAATTTCAAATCCAAATAAAGTCGTACCGGAAGGATTCCCGGAAGATTTCTTATGGGGCGGTGCCTTTGCCGCCAACCAGATGGAGGGCGCCTGGAAAGAAGATGGAAAAGGCTTATGCGTAGCTGATATCAATGAATATCGCGGTGATATCCCAAGAGAATTACGTGCTAATACCGAAATTGATACAACCTATATCAAAGAAGCTTTGGAAGAGAATAACCGCATATTCCCGAAGCGCTGGGGTATTGATTTCTATCACACATACAAAGATGATTTAAAGCTATTGGGTAAAGATGGTTTAGGTCTTAAGGCATATCGTACATCCATTAACTGGGCACGTATTTTCCCAAATGGCGATGATGAAATGCCAAATGAAGCCGGATTACAGTTTTACGACCATCTAATTGATGAAATCATCAAAAACGGTATGGAACCGATGATTACTATGAGTCATTATGAAATGCCGTTGAATTTAACGACTTCCTATACCGGATGGTATTCAAGAGAAGTCATCGACTTCTTTGAAAAGTATGGCAAAACAATTTTAGACCGCTATCATGACCGTGTTAAAAAATGGATTGTTGTCAATCAGATCAACCTGATTCATCATGAAAGCTTTAACCATTTAGGCGTTGCCTCCGATAAAGTTGATAACCTTCCTGAAGCTAAATATCAGGCTGTAATCAACGAAATGGTATCGAGTGCCAGAATTGCCCGCTATGCCCATGAAAACTATCCGGATAACGAAATCGGTATGATGATCTACAGCGGACCGGATTACAGTGCTTCCACCAAGCCGGAAGATGTCTTTGCGACATTGCAGCACAACCAGATGGAACTGTTCTTTGCGGATGTCTTAATGCGCGGAGAAATTCCGGGTTACGCATGGAGATTTTTCAAAGACAACGGCTATCGTATTTTCATCACTAAACAGGATGCGATTGATTTAAAAAATACCTGTGATTTCTTCTCATTCTCTTATTACTACACAAGACTATGCAGTGCAGAGTCCTGGAAGAATCACACCAATATGATCAATCCGGATATTCCGGCTAACCCTTGGGGCTGGGGTGTTGACCCATTAGGCTTGAGATGGATGTTGAATATTTTCTGGGACCGTTACCAGAAACCAATCTATATCACAGAAAATGGATCAGGCTTAATTGATAAACTGGATGAAGACGGACATATTCACGATGACTACCGTCCTTCCTACTATCGTGAACATATTAAGGCCATGAAAGAAGCCATTATCGATGGTGTTGACTTACGCGGATATTTCGCATGGGGTCCAATGGATATTGTCAGCTGTTCTTCTTCGGAAATGGATAAGCGCTATGGCTTTATCTATGTCGATTTGGATAACCATGGAAAGGGTTCAGGAAAACGAATTAAAAAGGATTCCTTTGACTGGTTTAAGAAAGTCATTGAATCCAATGGTGAAATCTTATAAAAACTGTTTAAGGAGCTCTAAGGCTCCTTATTATTTTTTACAGCAGAAGATGCCTTCCGATTTTACGGTACTCACTTTTATTTCGGAATACATTGTCTTTAATCGTTTTTCTAACAATTCTTTGGTCTCAAATGGCGGCGTAAAGAATCCTTTAGGCACATAGATGTGTTCGATAAACCAATCGGTTCTTTTTACTTCCCCGGCAATATAGAAACAGCCACAGAAAATACCTCCCGGTTTTAATACTCTATATGTTTCTTTAAATGCGGCCTCTTTATCGGGAAAGGCATGAAAGCCATTGAGTGAAAGAACGATGTCAAAGCTTTCATCTTCAAAAGGTAAATGTCCGACATCCCCCTGCACAAAAGTGATGTTGCGAAGATTCATAGCTTCAGCCCGCCTTTTGGCAGCTTCCATCATATCCTTTGAATAGTCAAGACAGGTAATATCGGCATCCGGAAGCGATGCATATAAAGGCATTGTCAAAACACCGGTTCCAACCGGTACCTCCAATAATTTCTCGGAAAAATCCTCCGGAATCGGGGCTAAGGCTTCATTGATCCATTTTGCGGCGTCTTCTTTATCCAAATCCCATACAGCGCTGTCAATCATCTTTCCAATCATAGTAGAGCGGGTAATCATCCCATCATATATGCTGGACATACTTCCTAACTGTCGATAGGAATTTTGTATCTGGTCATGTCTATCTGTCATCTTCTTCCTCCAAAAAGCGCTTTACTTCCTCATAAAATCTTTG
>CACYBS010000334.1 GCA_902772725.1 Erysipelothrix rhusiopathiae | reverse complement strand
GCCCTTGTCATAGCCTGGTTTGGTGAGAATGTAGAATCGGAAGTACCGCTGACAAGACCGGTATCATAACATTCTTTTGCTACATCATAATACCAGGCATCCTCAGATACATCTTCAAATGGTAATCCATCCGGATGGTTCACATAAACAGTGGAATTTCCGATTTCAACATCTTCCCCGGCTCCGGTATTTAATGCATAGACATAGACCGGTACATTGCCACGCTTTTTGGTTGTTATAGTAGAACCAAATCCATGCATACCGCTCAATCCATATTCCATATTGATATCTGTTCTTGTAGTGGATGTTGTGAAAGTAAATTGTTCAGCCGTAGAATCCGACTTAGATCCACCCACGTAAACCTTTATATCTACAGATGATTTTGTATCATCCGGATCATAAGCCCATCCGTATAATGAAATCATTCCATTACCGCCATAGATGGATTCCAACTCACCTTTTGGATTGTGATCTCCCGGAGTATATCCTTTATATCGATAAATGGATACTCCATCGTTATACTGCATAAATGTCGCAAAGCTTTCGGTATAATATCTTGCCTTATTGCTGGCATTGGAGAAGGCATCAAAGATATGAACAATGTTGTTGATTTTATCGATTCCGGCACAAATCATGGAGTGAGGTCCACCACCTAAAGTATTGGTTCTTACCTGAATGTAATCGCCGGGAGCAGCCTGTTCTAATAAAGCTTCTAACTCCGTTGCGGATTGAATATCCGCAATTGTTCCTAAGGTATTAATATCGTAAGCAGGATAATTGAATTTATATTCCGTACCGGTGGAATAGGAACCAACCGTACCCGTACGATCAAACAGTGTATTAAACACAAAGTGGGCAAAGTTATAACACATCCATCCATAATGCGTATGATCATCAATTGTCGGCCATGTATCTGAACCATTATATTTGGAGATCAGCTCTGCAAGTTTAGCCTCTACTTCAGTTTGTGATATTTCGGTAGTAGGTGTAATCTGGGTAACTTCATCTTCAATGATTTGAACAGAGTCACTTGATGTATCAACGGTGTCTGGTTCTGCATTTTGACTTTTTGCCTGTTCCAGGTCATTTGTGGCAATCTCTAATTTGGCTTTGGCAGCTTCTAAATTGAATAAAGCTGTCTCTACATCACCCGCAGGTACCATTTCTGTAACAGTTTGAATTTCCGTTCTTGTGACTTCTGAAACATTGCCTTGGTCATCCATTACTTCTTCTGTGATTTCAACTTCTACTTCTTTGGTAGTCTCAACCATCTGATTAGCTGCCTCATATTCAGCTAACGCATTATTGTAGTTTAACAATGCCTGGTCATAGGCAGCCTGTTGAGCACTGATATCTACCGGTTCTGATTCCGTAATCTGTGTTTCCTGCATCAATGATTCATAGATTGCCATAAACTCTTCCATATTTACGGAAGGCTCTGTGTCTACTGTCTCCATTACATAGGTAACATCGTTTTCAACAGTATACACAACCGTTTCCTGAACAGGCTCCGTTTTTTCGATTTCAATGGAATCGATACATTCGTTAATGACCTGTGCAGAATTTTCGATTTGATCCTGGCACACCTGTATTGTGGTATCTGTATTTAAACTAGATATTTCATTGGCAAGAACAGGTGTCATATTGGCCACTAACATAAGCGTACCTGTAGATGCAGTTATAAATTTTCCGACTTTCATAGTTTTCCCGCTCCTTTTTTTACGAGTTCTCAAATATGATATCACAGATTTAACACCTTCATAAAATGTGTTTTACCATTTGTACAAATAAAAAAAAAGAGAACCTCCGAAGAGATTCTCATAATTTTATAACCAATTTTTCATTCTTAGAAGCATTGCTGCGCCTTCTGCTCTGGTTGCGCTTTTCTTTGGTCTTAAATAGCCTTCACCATTTCCGGATATAATGCCATTACTTAAAGCCCACTTCATACCGGATTGAGCCCATTTGGATACCTGGGATCCATCCGGATACGTATTTAACTTCTTCGTTCCTGGAACATATACACCTTTATATGTGGCATAGTTTGCCAGCATAACAGCTACCTGTTCACGTGTTACAGCTGCATCCGGTTTGAATGTGCCATCGCCATATCCGTTGACAACACCATTATTTACTGCCCATGAAATCGAAGTCGCATACCATTGTTTGGAAGAAACATCCTTAAACTTATTGTTAAAGGCCGTAGCCGGCTGTCCATCCATTCTCCATAAAATGGTAACTACCATGGCTCTTGTCATTTCCTGCATCGGTGAGAATGTGGTTGCAGAAGTTCCATTGATTAATCCTGTTTCATAACATTCCTTGGCAACGTTGTAATACCATGCGTC
>CACYBS010000333.1 GCA_902772725.1 Erysipelothrix rhusiopathiae | reverse complement strand
TTGTTTCTTGCCTGAGATTCACCCGCAAAAGCTGCTTCTAAATTCTTTTCTGTTTTTGTTCCTGCATATTTGCTCATATCTAATACCTCCTATTTGTCTGTACTATACCACAAGTTGGCAGTCGATATCTTGAAATATGCCACGGTTTTGATAAGTATGGACTAACTTTAACTGATCTATTCTCAAATAAGGCCTAGATTACCAAATACGCTACAGTTCCCACAAGAGCAGATCCAAAAATAATCAAGATTGGAGAAAGCTTATATTTTCTAAGCAGGAATAAGCCTATCACAAATAAAATACATTCGATAATACGAATATCCTGCCATACAATCTCCGGAAGCGAGGAAGTTCCATACATTGCCAAAAGGAACAAAGTTAAAGCTGCACCACCGATCATCGCAACAACAGCCGGACGAAGCTGTCCAAGAACCCCCTTTACAAGCTTAAGATCACGATATTTTGTATACAGCCATGCCAAAATCAGCACAATAATAATCGAAGGGGTAACACATCCTATAGTACAGACAATCGCTCCGGATAAACCGGCCATTTTCTGTCCGACAAAGGTTGCCGCATTAACGGCAATCGGACCCGGTGTCATTTCCGCAATTGTAGTCAGGTCGGCAAATTCTGCCATCGTTAACCATTTGTTCCCTTCTACGACAAGGGATTGAATCAATGGCATCGCTGCATAGCCGCCACCAAAGGAGAATAATCCAATCTGAAAGAAGGTTATAAATAATTGAAAATAAATCATTGTACATCCTCCTTCATTAATAAAGTACGAGCTAATCCTAATGCGATAAATAAAAGAATAATTGTAATGGCGGATACCTTATAGAACCAGGATGCGATAAAGGCGATAATCATTAAAAGGATATTCAAAATATCTTTTTTCTCAATAACACCCTTTGCCAAATCAATGACTACATCTACGATAACTGCCGCTACACCGGCACGCATCACCTGTAAGGCAATCTGAACGATGGCGTTGGTAGAAAACGCATTATAGATCAGCGCAATACAGCTGATGATCACAATAGGAGGGATAATCGTTCCAAGTGCCGAAATCATCGCTCCTTTGATACCTTTTATACGATATCCAAAGATTACGGCTGAATTCACCGCTAAAGGGCCGGGAGCGGATTGGGCAATGGCGGTCATATCCAATACTTCCTCATCACTTACCCAATGTAATTCATCACAGAATTTTTTACGCATCATCGATATGATCACAAACCCTCCGCCAAAGGTAAATGCGGATATAATGAGCATGTTGAAAAACAATTGGACATATATATTTTTCTGTTCCTTCTCTTCCATATCAAACCCCCGCCTTTCTTAAATTTATATGTAAAATTAATTTCGTTTGTATATTAAAACATTTTCGCATATCTTCAAGGAACGCTATTCCATAACCACAAAGAAAAGCTGCCCTATACACTTCAATCACATTTTCAGGCAGCATTTATTAAATTTTTTCTCTTATTTTCCCTGGTCGATTGTCATGATCTTGTCGAGTTTTCCTTTTAAGCGGTAGTATCGAATAATACCTGTCACAAGGATAATCGGTCCTAAAACCATAAGAATACGGGCAATCGGACGTGACCATGCTACATCGCTGAACAGCTTTACTAAACCGGCAGCAGCACCCTCTAAACCGATAAAGGTACGGAAATAGGATAATAACGTTCTCTCACTAGCAAGCTCTGTACGATGGAACGCTAACACGTCACGAATGGTTAAGCCATCCTGATCCTTCACTTCAAATTTACTCGCCATTTTGTTCTCCTTTATATCTCTTCGATTAATGTTTCAATCAGCTTTGCGGATTGGGCAGAAGCTTTTGAGGCATACGCAGAAAATTCCATTGGATTTCCTTCATGGGTTACCACATCCGATAACCCTCGGCAGATCACAAACGGAACCTTAAAGGCAGTGGCAACCGAGGCAACTGCTCCTGCTTCCATCTCTGAACAGATTGAATCCGGGAAATAATTCATCAATTTCGCAAAATCCTCTTCTCTGGACATAAATAAATCCTGTGAAGCAATGGTTCCTACATGATATCGGATACCGCATTTTTTAGCTGCATCGATGCATTTTTCGAGCATTGTACGATCCGCATGATAGCGTAGTCCTCTTCCTGAAGGTCCATCTAACGGACTTGTATCAAAATCCGCCTGAACAATGTCATCACTGATCACAACATCTAAAACTTCTTCTTCGTCCTTTAAGCCACCGGCAGTTCCCACATTGATAATAGCTTTGGGATTGTTCTGCAGGCAGAGAATGGTAGTGGCCATGCTGGCAGTACTTTTACCGATTCCGCTCTTACAGATTACGATATCCTGATCCTTGATCTTTCCAAAGTGAAAATCAATTCCCGCAATCGATTCACTTCTTTCCATTTGGGCAATCTTTTGGATTGCTTCGACTTCTAAATCCATTGCCGCAATAATTCCAATCATATCTATTTCCTCCTGCAGCTATAAAAATATTTTTCACCTTCACAGATTCCGTCGAATTCAAAATCTGTTTTAATCGATTCAATGATAAAATATGGCTCCAATTTTTCCTTCAGCCATTTCGGATCATATACCCTTTGCATATGATGTTCCTGTACAATCGTTCCATCGGGCATATAGAACGCAAAATCCTGATAAATAATATCTTGTTCCGATGTGATGGACCATTGATAATCACACTTTTCAAAAGAGCCTGTCTCATTAAATTCTTCTGAGAACTCTTCTAAACGGTCTAATGAATGCGTATCAAAGAAGAACCATCCGCCCGGTTTTACATGCTCACTGACTTCTTTGAAAAACTGTTCTACATCTTTATCTTCCAACAAATAATTAAAACTGTCACAAAGACACAAAACGGCATCATACATGCCATAGCCTTCCAGCTCCAACATATTTCCGACATGAAATGAAATCTTGTGTTCAACATCCTTTAAAGATGCCTGCTTTATCATCTGTTTGGATAAATCCATAGCCGTCACATGAAAGCCATCTTTAGCTAATTGTAAAGTAATCTCACCGCTTCCGCAGGCCAGCTCCAAAAGATCACCCTTTTGAATCTTTGATTCAATCCATTTTACCCAGGACTTTGTCGCATCTTCATCCTTGACTAAGGCATCATAATAGGATGCCAGAAGATCATACATCATATGTTGTCACCGGCATATCCGAATATAATCGATCTAACTGATATACCTGTCTTTCTTCATTCACAAATAAATGAACTACAATTTCCTTTAAATCAATTAAGACCCATCTGGAATCCGAATCCCCTTCAACACGATAATCTACATCGAATCCGGCTTCACGAATTCGATCCTTTATATTCTGGGCAATCGCATTATTTTGGCGAATATTGGTAGTGCTCGCAACAATCATTTCATCCAGAAACGGAGTTAACTGGCGGCAGTCATAAATCTTAATATCATATCCTTTTTTTTCGCTGATTGCCTTTAATACAACTTCTTTGAGTTCCATTCTAACTTTCCTTCTAAATACTTATCATTGGCTTTTTTTACAGCCTCAAATCCTTTATATATGTCATCCATACATGCATCGATCAGTGGCTTACTGTCATACCCACGAAGCGGATCTAATTTATCGGCACAGAATACAATCATTGAATAAGGATCTGTGCCTGTTCCTAATACATGATGATAAATCGCATTTTTTATCACCGGATCATGTATATAGAAAATACGGTCTACTATTTCAGAGCCCACAAAACCATGCCATACCGGCAGATCATATTTCATATTTTCCGGACAGATGATTTCCATCCATGGCTGCATATGCTCTTTATCCATCGATTTTGCGATATCGTGAAATAATCCGATCAAATAAGCCTTCTGTGTGTCCAAACCATTGGATGCAGCTAAGTTTTCGCATAAATCCGCTACTGACAGAGAATGCAGATATCTTTTTTCTTTTACTCTTGTCCGCACAAAATCGGTAATATATAAACGATTAGCATAGATATATTCCATTACAGGGGACGGTACATAGTTTAATCTATCCCCATTTCTGATCTGAGAAGACGATACCGGCATCGGTGTCATATGAATCTTTTGAATATCATATTTTGACGTTCCAAACTTTCCATCCCGATCCACGCACACAAAGTGCGCCATAGTCACAAGTTTATCGGCACCCTTCCACTTATCAAACTGCTCCAATTGGTCATTTCCAATCAGCCACCAGAAATCGTGTTCCGGATATCTTTCCTTCAAAATTGTTAAGGTATCGATGGTAAAGCTTTTACCTTCTCGTTCCAATTCAATAGTACACGGTTTAAGGTTAGGCTCCCTTTCCAGAGCAAGCTCCAACATCCGCAAACGATGGGTATCCTCGGTTAAACTTCGATCCTTTAGCGGCGTGCTCTTTGTGAGCATAAACCAAACTTCATCGACCGGCAGTTTTTCTAAAGCAGTATGTCCGATCGCAATATGTCCGTAATGGATGGGATCAAAAGATCCCCCTAAAATCGCAATATTCACTTTTTCAACCCCAGCTTATTTTCTTTTGAGCGGCGGTACAGCACAAAAGTATGTCCTACAATATGAATAATTTCGCTGTGTGTTTGCGAAGCACATTCAATCGCTGCTTCCCTTGTTTCAATCGGAGAAGTCTTGAGTAAAGACACTTTCATAAGTTCATGTGCCTCTAAAGAATCATTCATCGATTGAATCATATTATATGAGATGCCTTCCTTACCGATTTGAAATAACGGACGGTAGGACATTGATAATTTGCGTAAGTATTTTTTATTTGCGGAACTGATCATTAAATCATCGCCTTTCTAAATGTTACTTGAATTCCTTTATGTACACGTACATAGATGCTCTTTACGGAGCCGCTGATACAAAACCAGCCAAGTCCATGAATCACTACATCCATTTTCTCTTCATTCATTTTCGGAGCATGGAAGGTGTGCATGGTCAACATCGACGTATCAAGGCATGGTGTCAACATTTCATTTAAGTGATTCTGCCAGAGATCATCGGCATTGGATAATTTACCGCGATGAATCGCAAGACTTCTGGAAAAATATCCGACAACAGATGCCTTTCCCTCCGTTACGATATCCAATCTTGCCAAACCTCCTACCGCATAGGATTGATCCTCATAAATCTGAGATACAAAAGGCCGTATCGGCTTGGTAGGAATGACTGTTTTTAAATCCTTTGGCTGCAGATAGGTAAGTACACTGTGGGAATTTTCAATACCCGGAGAGTCATAAAGAGTATACCCTTCCTGGGCTAACGGTATTAAATTGATCGTTGTACCCGGATTTCTGGATATTGTCAAATCCGTACTATTCAACAATTGATTCAACAAGGTCGATTTTCCTGCATTGGCAATTCCCATAAAGACTACATCTTTATTACCCCGGTACTTGCGGATGGCATTTTCTACCTTATGAATATTTTCGTTTGCCTTATCCCCATTTTTTAGGAAATATCCGGTAATCAAAATATCTTTTACCTTAATTCCTTCTTCTGCAAGACGGTTTTCGACAAATGAAATAATCTTTTCATCAGCTAATGTCTTAGGCAATACATCCCGCTTGGTCAAAACCATGATGATATCCTTGCCCGGCAGTTTCTGGTTTAAGCGGCTGATCATACTGGCTTCAAATGTAAACAAATCCACAACCCAGAACACAACCGCATCAATTTCATTGATTTTATCCAATGTAATGTTGGACTCAATACCGGTCTGCATATTAATGGTTACCTGGCCATAGTTGCGGATTTTAAAACACCGCTGACAATAATCCGATTCTAAAGTCGGTACATACCCTAATGTATTTTCATCTTCCGTTTGGAGCAGAGCTCCGCACCCTTTACAATATTTATTCATGGAAAGTCCCCCTCTATTCTTTCCCTTTTCCTTTTAACTTTCTCTTGGTTTCTGAATGTATTGTATATACTCTATTTCGGCTTGTCAAAGCTTGAAATAAGACTTTCCGCCACGCGTATTCCATCTATTGCACTGGTCATAATTCCCCCGGCATAACCACTGCCTTCCCCACATGGATAGATACCGCAAATGCTGGATTCTAACGCATCATTTCTTGTTAAACGAACAGCTGCAGAACTTCTCGATTCAACAGCTGTCATGAGCGCATCATCACTCACAAAACCGGGTATTTTTCTTTCAAAATATTCTAAGCCCTCATGGAGCGCTTTATTCACATTCTCATCAAATAGTTCATTCAAATCTACAAATACCGTGCCTCTTGGATAGGTTGGTTTTACCTTTCCAAAAGAAGTAGATACTTTATGATTCAGATAATCTTTTGCCAATTGAACAGGAGCTTTAAAATCATTCGCAAATTCAAAGGCCCGTTTTTCTAAATCCTCCTGATACTTAAGGCCATCCAAGATGCCATCTCCATAATCAGAGCTGTTGACCTGGATCAGAATGGCCGCATTGGCATTGATGCCATCACGCTTGGAATAGCTCATTCCATTGACTACAAGATTTCCCTGTTGACTCGAGGCATCTACGACATATCCTCCCGGACACATACAGAAGGAATAGGCCCCCTTATTGTTGGAAGCAGTCATCGAAACCTGATACCGTGCCGGTACAAAACGGGGATCATCCGCAAATTCTTTTACCATAGCTTCATTGATGAAGTTTTGATGATGTTCAATACGCACTCCTACCGCAAAAGGCTTGGATGTCATCTCCATCCCTTTTTCCTTCAACATTAAGATAGTATCTACAGCACTGTGTCCAATCGCAAGGATCAAAGTATCTGTATCAAAGGTTCCATTATTCGTAATCACCCTTGTGATGTGATTATCTTTTGTTTCAATATCCTCTACTTTGGTGTTGAAATGAATCTTACCGCCTAAAGAAATGATTTCCTTTCGGATACTTTCAATGATCTTTAAGAACACATCACTTCCGACATGCGGATAGGCATCGATCAAGATATCTGCATCAGCCCCATGCCTTACTAATTCTTCTAAAATCATGTGACAGCGGGAGTCCTTAGATCTTGTGGTGAGCTTTCCATCACTGAAGGCACCGGCTCCTCCTTCCCCGAACTGCACATTACACTCCGGATTCAGAACACCGCCTGCCCAAAAGTCATCGACGACTTTTTTGCGGGCATAAACTTCCGATCCTCTTTCCAAAATGATCGGCTTATAGCCGGATTTTGCCAGAAGTAATCCGGCAAACATGCCTGCCGGCCCCATACCGGCTATAATCGGACGATGATTTAATGTTCTTGTTCCTGAAGCTACCGGATGATATGTTTCATCAGGCGTTAACTTGACATCTTTATGTCGCAGATACTTTTTCTCATTTCGTACTTTGGCATCGATAATATAAGAAAAACAGACCTTTTGATGACGGGCATCCACACTTTTACGATGAATTGTCCATGACAAAAGATCTTCAGGTTTCATATTCAGTTTTTTAAGAATTAGTGCCTCGATTTCAGAGGAATCAAGGCACTTAATTTGTGAAATTCTAATCATAATTTAATATAGGTTTTCTAATATAGGTAGACGATCCTTATTTCGAAGTACCAGCGTCGCAAAGCCCTGTGCCAGAGCTATGGTTAAGAAATAAACAACGATGTTGGCATCCGGTAAAAGCGTCCATAAAGGTTTTGCGAATAAGATATGCGATGTATAGATCAATGTCGAATCATTTCGTAATTCACGATGAATCGGTTTATAAGGCATGCGTACACGAAGCAGCCAGCTAACTAAGAAATAGATTACCGGAATAACGGTCAAGAACATGCAGGAAAGATCCTGTAAAATTCCTGTCAGACGGTAAACGGTCACTTCCAAAAATAACAGAATCATGCTGACAATAAAGCCGATCATCGAAGATCTTTTCGGTAAACGCTTGGTCCTTGTCATCAACAGACCCATTGTGACATAGATTGGTCCCATAAAGAAACCGTTTCTTGCGGTTGTAAAGATACGGATATATAAACCGTATAATAAGCTGATTCCCGGGATAGTTTCCCAAACCGGGCCAAAGATATTGATCAAATATCCAATCGCATAGGCAGCTAAAGAAGCCTTGATGGTAAAGTTCAATCCTTTTTTCTGATAACTGTAGAAGACCAGAATAAAGGCAATGATCGATGCCGGGAAATACCATAAATGGTAGTAGCTTCCCGCAAAGAAGAAGTCACGTACATAGCTGATGATGGCAGAAAGTCCGCTTCCGGCAGCTACATAATCATAAATCTTATACGGAAGATAAATGACACTCCATATCACATATAATTTCAGCAGGCGGAAAAGATAATCCTGCAGCGTATATTGATCCGTTTCCGGGTCCCCGGTATATTTTTTAAAGAAGAAATAACCCGCAACCGTAAAGAAAAACGGAACTGCCACATGTCCAAAACAATGAATCAAGTATGAATTCAATACTTCAGATACACCTGATAACGGAAATGTATGCACCGCTACCACCAACAGAGCTGCTACATACTTCGCAATGTCAATGGCTGCATATTGTCTTTTCGCCATAATCTTTTTTACCCTTTCTTTTTAATTCGCGGTACCCTTGCAGAAATACCGCATAATGTTTCATTATTGATTGTGTTTGCCTTACGGCTGATTTCATCGATTGTCACTTTCTGGTCACCCTGTACACCAACGATGCAGACTACATCGCCTGCCTTGACATCTTCCACATCCGTTACATCCACCATACATTGGTCCATACAGATATTTCCGATAATCTTACAGCGTTTTCCATGAACTAAAACTTCCAGTCCCTTGTTGGAGCAGATGCGTGGCAGACCGTCTGCATATCCGATAGTAATGGAAGCCACTTTGGTTGGTTTTTCAGCAATGAAATGACGGCCATAGCTGATGGACTGTCCTTTGTCGATTTCCTTGATCATGCTGATGTTGGCATAAAGCGACATGATCGGAATGAAATCCGGATTGGATGCGATTGGAATCGTATCATCACTGGTAACACCCATATATAATAAGCCCGGTCGACAGTAATCATATCCTAAATCCCCGAAATTCAAGATGCCGTAGCTGTTTTGTATATGACGGATACCCGGATCAATTCCGGCTTCCTTTAAATTGTTTAAAACCTCTTCAAACAATTCAACCTGATGATCGGAATAGGCTTTCTTATCCAATTCATCACTGATTGGGAAATGTGAGAAAATACCTTCTACCTGAACATTCGGCAATTGGTACTCCTCAATAATTTCATCCATATGTTTATGGTTGTCCTGGTAAACAATACCGATTCTTCCCATTCCGGTATCCACCTTGCAGTGTCCGCGGATTACCGTATTGTTCTTTTTGGCATATGTATTTAGTTCTTTGGCATAATCCAAAGACACTAAGGTTTGGATCAAATTCTTTTCTACCAGATAATGAATATGTTCCAAAGGCGTATATCCTAAAATAAGAATATTCTCTTCGATGCCGCCTTCTCTTAATTGAAGAGCTTCATCAATGGTCGCAACCGCAAAAAAGTCAACACCGGCTGCTTTTAAAGCTTTGGCACATTCCACAGCTCCATGTCCATATGCGTTTGCCTTAACGATTCCCATGATTTTTTCATTGCCGACAAGCTTTTGAATCTCTTCGACATTGTGGGCAATCGCATCATAATCGATTATTTCCCAGGCTCTTGACTTGCTGACTAACATGCTCCAATCGTCCTTTGCATCGCAAGATCAATCAACTTGTCAATTAAATCCGGGAATTCAATGCCGACTTCTTTCATCATAGAAGGATAGCGGGATGTTGCGGTTAGACCCGGAATCGTATTGACTTCATTTAAGACAACCTTCTTCTCGTCTGTCACAAACATATCAACACGAGCCATACCGGTACAATTCATCGCAATATATACTCTGCGTGCTAAGTCGCGTGCTTCATCAAATGTCTTTTGATCGATGCGCGCCGGGCAGTAAATAGCCGCACCTTTCATTTCATATTTTCCTTCGAAATCAAAGAAACCGCCATTAATTTCGATTTCATCACAGCTTCCGGTAAAGATTTCATCATTTCCCATAACGGCACATCCGATTTCAAATCCGGAAATGGCGTTTTCTACCAGGATCTTTCCTCTTCCATCCCAATAGAAGGCATCTTTGCAGGCTTCCACAAAGCTGTCCTTGTCATCTACATAATGAACACCGTAGCTGCTTCCCGCATTACATGGTTTTACAATCCATGGTAAAGGAATTTCTTCCTGAATTTCTTCAAAGCTTGGATTCTTGCCGTGTTCTCTTAAGCAGATATACTGTGCACAAGGAATTTCAGCCTGGTCACATAAAATATGCATGATTTCTTTATCCATACATACAGCGCTGGATAAAATATCACAGCCTACATAGTGGATATTCATAATTTCCAACAATCCCTGGATACATCCATCTTCCCCGTTTTTACCGTGTAATACCGGGAATACACAATCCAATTCGATTTTTTCACTGGATCCGTCAAGTACGACAATACCGCCTTTTACCCATGCACATGGTACGGCTTTATCCGGTGTACACCAATGATCATGTTCTATGTCTTCGATGTTTCCTTTATATAAATAGAATTCACCCTTATCGGTAATTCCAATCTTTGTGATATTGTATTTTTCTTCATTAATCTGTCTTAAAAAAGATCCTGTTGAATGAAGAGATACAGAATACTCAGAGCTCTGTCCTCCAAAAATAACACCTAAATTCATACTAATCTTCCTCCTGTAAATCACGAACAATTGTATCCATAGCCATTGCACGGCTTCCTTTTATTAGAATCACGACATCCTGATCCAAATATGATTTTAAATCATTCACAATGGAATCTTTGGATGCGAACCATACCGCATCCATATCCGCACTGTTGGCAGTATGTTTAGATAATGGCCCGGTGCAATATAATAGGTCCACATGTTTCGCTTCTGCATAACGTCCGATGCCTGCATGTAATTCATTTTCATCTTCGCCTAAATCCAACATATCCGCAAGTACCGCAATATGCTTGGCAGCCGGAATTGACATTAATGTATCGATGGCAGCCATGGCACTTTCCGGATTGGATTTATAAGAATCATCTAATATCTTAGCGCTCTTGATCGAAATCAATTGGGTACGCATATGCGTCATTTCCAATTCCTTTAATCCTGTTAAAATGGATTGATTGGAAATACCTTCATGTTTGGCAGCCGCAATTACAGGTAATGCGTTGTATGCCATCACTTCGCCAAGTGCGTTCAATTCAACCGGCTCATCCAATAGGTTGCAGCTAAAACGCATTGAATTTCCGGTAAATTCAATATCGGATGTAACCATCACATCGGCTTGTCTGCCAAAAGATTGAATCTCGATATCTTTGGAATAATTCATGCCCTTCATCGCTTCTTCAATCTCAGGGCTGTCTTTGTGATATAAGAACAAACCTTTCGGATTCATATTTTGTAGTATTTCTAACTTTGCCTGTGCAATCTGAAGCTTGCCGCCTAAATTTTCCTTGTGTGCAGAACCTATCGTTGTGATAACGGCAATGTCCGGTCTGGCGATTGAGGTTAGAAACTCAATCTCACCCCAGTTTTCCATTCCCATTTCGAGTACCGCAACTTCGATATCTTCATCAAAGTCAAGAATTGTCAAAGGCAATCCGATTTCGTTATTACGATTTCCCTGCGTTTTCTGAGTCTTTTTCTCTTTTGAGAAAACACTGTACATCATATCTTTGCAGCTTGTCTTGCCATTAGATCCGGTAATACCGATAATCTTGCAGTTTAATGTTTCTAAGTACGCTTTTGCCAGCTGCTGCAAAGCTTTCTGTGTATCTTCAACAAGAATACACGGAATGCCTTCCGGTATATCTTTATGATCTTTCTGCCATAAAACAGCGGCCGCCTTTTTCTCGATGAC
This sequence comes from Erysipelothrix rhusiopathiae, assembly GCA_902772725.1. Taxonomy (GTDB): domain Bacteria; phylum Bacillota_I; class Bacilli_A; order Erysipelotrichales; family Erysipelotrichaceae; genus RUG11795. Next base: position 209 of record CACYBS010000333.1, on the reverse strand, counting down.
AGAATCGATAAAAGAGTGGCCATCCGCTCTGGCTCCGATCAATGGGATATATAACATATTTTCTTCAACGGTTCTGGAGTCAATGGTCACACCGCAGATCATTCGATCATCGCTACCGGTGTATTCTCCGTTCACCATTTGTTTGATTTCTTGAATTGTTTTATGTATCATTGATAGAAACCCCCAATTCTGAATCATTATAACATACT
>CACYBS010000332.1 GCA_902772725.1 Erysipelothrix rhusiopathiae | reverse complement strand
GCCCTTGGTTGACGAGCAAAAAAAGCAGGAGACACTTTTTCGTGTCTCCTGTCAAATGCCTTTTCACTTACTTTGCGTAAGATCCTTGATCAAAGCTTCCGGCATTTTTTTTACTGGTTAGTAGTAGTTGTATTCAATTCAGGGAATTGATAGAGGTATTGAGGATAATTATTCTTTAAATAATCGAATATTTCCTGATCATGCACCTGGAAATGATACTTCTTAAGATAGTATACAAAACAATCCGATGTGATAGTTTGTTCGCTGGATAAGTTAGCGATGATCTGATCTAGAATATCATCATAGGTGTTGGAAGTTAAAATCGCAACATAGGCTGAAGCAGATGTTCCATCCTCATAAACGAAGACTTCATCGATGACGCCCGGCTTTTTGGCTTTGGCAAGTGTATTGATTAAGCGGTCAGGCAGATTGGAAGAAGTGGATACAAATGTATCGCTGTTTCCATAGGTAGTAGCCTCACTCTTATACGTATCATACACGGTTTGTGTATCGGTACCTTTCTTTAATTCATCGAGTGCCTTCTGTGCAGTTTCAGCATCGGTACACTCCAGAATCTTGGCAACAGATGGTTTATAAGACTTTTTAATACTCTTTTTCGCATCTGTGAAATATTTGTTCATCAGTTTTTCCTGTTGAACAGTAGGAACGATGGTCTTGTTGATATATTCATCTTTATCTTTATATCCTGTTTCCGTAATCTGTGCTTCAAAATCAGGATTACTCTGTGCATAGGTGTCATACTGCGTCTGGGCAGCTGCCATGATTTCCTCACCACGGCCAATCTCTTCATCCAAAATAGATTGGCGAACCAATTCCATGGTCATTTCAGCACCCTGAGATGATTTCAAAAATTGATATTCATCACCTCTGGTTAATTTTTGATCACCAACAGTAAATAATACATCATCCTTATTGGCGATATTAGCGGAAGCTGCTGAACATCCAGATAACAGTAACATTCCACTCAAAAGAAGGATTGCACTCTTTTTCATGTTATTCAACTCCTTCCTGCGCAGCCTCTTCCGGCTGCTGTTCGGCCGGCTGTTCTTCCGGCTGAGGTTCTTCAACCTGTCCGCCAATGGACTTTAAGTAACTTTCAAATTTTGTCTTAGCCTCTTCATCCTTGAATTCGATCTTCAAGCCTTCGGCATTGTGCTGCACAATCTTAACATCAAGTCCTGTGTTGGCAGAAAGGATGGCAGATAATAAACGCGATGTAACATCTTCATTTTTAGATTTATGAATCTCATTAACATCTGTTTCATCTACATGAACACGATATAATACCGCAGTACCGTAAGTTGGATTGGTCACTGTGATCCAATCGCTGGTTCCATCTTTTTCCATGTCCAGAGCTGCCTGGATCACGGTTGTATCTAAAGTAGAATTTCCTAAATCATCGGTATCGATATAGCCGTAGAATCCTTCCTGAGATGCTGTTGTCTGATCTTCGGAGAAAGCTGTTGCGCAATCCGCAAAACTTCCGTTATTCAAGGCATTATCGATATTGTCCTTTTTCTTCTGCTCATCTTCTGTTAAAGCATCCGGATTGGTAACATTCATGGAGATGATTGAAATGGTGCGGGATTTTTTCTCTCCAAGAGCAGGTGATAATTCATCAAAATGCTCATCGATATATTTCGCATTCATTTCTTTTTCTTTTACGCTCAGTAAACAATAGCGCTCCAGATCTTCAAATCCATTAAAACCGTAAGAGGCTAATTCTTTACCAATATAATCTTTATAAGCCACTCCATAATAATTCTGTGCGTTTCCGGTAATGTTTGTCTGAAGTGTTTTCGCTTCGGATTTCATATCATCTGTAGTCTTAATGGTCTGATCAACAACATAATTGCGATAAATGTTGTACAGCAGGGAACCGTCAAATTCAGAAGCTTCTGTATAGAAATCATCTGCAGTTATATTCTTGATGTCTGTACTTGCGACCACATCTTTACCGTCTGCTTTTTTTGTGGAAACATTATATCGGTTTCCATCGTAGATAAAATAAGCGACAAACGAAATGATTATGATAGCAATAACTGCTACAAACCAATTGTCTTTCAAAAAATCACTCATGATAACCTCCTTTGAAAGTCTTTTACAATTATACTGAATCCTACCCTAAAATGCAATGAGACAGGAACGGTCTTTCGTGTTTAAACTAAGCATTTACAGCCTATTTCTCCATTTCTTCCATTATCTCTTTGAATGAAGTAAGAAACAGCTCAGCCGGTTTGGAAAACATTTGATGTTTTCGATAGATTAGATGCATATCGGTATACAGCGGTGGAGATATGGCTCTAAATACCAGGCCGGAATCTGTACTGATGTCGGCTAGATGATCGAAACAGAGAACATAACCTACGCCTTCCTTTGCCAGAAGGGTAGAATTATGGGCAAGATCATAAGTCGCAATGATACGCAATCGATGCGTTTTATCCTCAAAAAATGCCGGTAGATCTTGATGCAGTGCCTGTCTGGATACAATCAAATCAAGATGCATCAAATCATCTCTTGTGATCTCCTTCTGTTGACTGAGGGGATCATCTGTCGGTATGACCAATCCCCATCTGTCCCGGATAGGCAGCTTTATACTTTGATACATAGATGTATCCGGGTTTTCTGAGATCGCAAGAAAATCTAAAAAACCATTATCGAGCTTTTCTCTTAACATCTCGGTATCTCCGGTATACATATGATAAAAAATATCCGGATACAATTTTTTGATATGTTTCATACATTTGCCCAATATGCGGACAGATTCACCTTCGGATGCCCCGATGCGGATATCGCCGGAAATAGTATCCTGTTTTTCACTGAACTCACGAAGGGTTTGATCGGCCATGGACACAATATCCTCCGCTCTTTGAAGCAGGCGAACACCTTCTCGTGTCAGGTGAATGGCATAGCTGGTTCGGTTAAACAGCTTTACGTTGAGCTCTTCTTCTAATTCTTTCATCTGTCGGGAAAGCGCAGGCTGGGAGATGTGCAGCTTTTTGGAAGCCTTAGTTAAACTTTCATCTCTGGCAATTTGAATAAAATTTCGCAGTACTCGTATATCCATATTCTTACCTCTTAGATATTCTATATTATTATATCACGATATAAGAAATCAACATTTTATATATCTTAATTCAATAGCGTATATTTTATTTATAGAAGATATAGGAGGACAGTACATATGGGATTTCCAAAAAACTTTCTATGGGGTGGTGCAACAGCTGCCAATCAATATGAGGGTGGATATAATCTGGGAGGCAGAGGTCTTTCCACCATGGATGCGATTACCGGAGGCGGATATAAAAAACCTCGCTTAATGACATTTCAATACGCCGATGGCAGTGTAGGCAGTTCTCCCATTGACAGCTCTTTAACCGGAACAGTACCGGAAAACACAACCGGATACATACTGCCGGATACATATTATCCAAGCCATGATGCGACGGATTCTTATCATCATTATAAAGAAGATATCGCCTTATTTGCCGAAATGGGATTTAAGTGTTTCCGCATGTCGGTCAGCTGGTCAAGAATCTGTCCGAAAGGAATGTATGAGCTTAATGAAGAAGGCTTGCAGTTTTATGAAAATGTTTTTGATGAATTAAATAAATACAATATTGAACCGGTCGTTACGATTAACCATTTTGATATGTCGATGTATCTGGCAGATCACTACAACGGCTGGGGATCCAGAGAAGTCATTGATTATTTCCTTTTCTATGCAAAGACGATCTTTAATAGATATAAAGGAAAGGTTAAGTATTGGATGACATTTAATGAAATTAATGTGTTATCCGGATGGCCGCAAACCGGTATTCACGAAAATGATCCTCAGCATTTATATCAGGCCCACCATCATATCTTTGTGGCAAGCGCAAAGACCGTATTGTTAGGACATGAAATTGATCCGGAAAATAAAATCGGCATGATGGTGTCCTATACACCAGGCTATGCGATGACCTGCAAGCCGGAAGATGTATATGAAGCCATTTCTTTCAATCGTCAGAAGGAATTCTATATGGATATTCAGGTACGGGGATATTATCCAAATTATAAATTAAAGGAATTTGAACGTGAGGGCATCCACATCAAGATGGAAGACGGCGATCTGGAATTGTTGAAGAAGGGAACAGTAGACTATATCGGATTTAGTTATTATATGTCTACGGTATGTTCCACCGATCCAAACGTGGAAAGAACAGAGGGAAACCAATTCCTTGCCTGCAAAAATCCATACTTGGAAACCAGTGACTGGGGCTGGACGGTTGACCCGGAAGGACTTCGTATCGTATTGTGCCAGATGTATGAAAGATATCATGTTCCTTTGTTCGTAGTGGAAAACGGATTGGGAGCAGCCGATGAGATCAAAGCGGATGGAACCATCGACGATGAGTATCGCATCGGATATTTAAGAGATCACATTGCGGCTATGAAAAAAGCCGTTGAATATGATGGCGTAGATTTAATCGGTTATACACCTTGGGGATGTATCGACATCGTTTCAGCAGGTACCGGTGAGATGAAAAAGCGTTACGGCTTTATCTTTGTAGAAAGATATGACGATGGAACCGGTGATTATTCACGAAGAAAGAAAAAGTCATTTGACTGGTATAAACAGGTCATTTCAACCAACGGAGAAGTACTCTAACAGCAGGGATTGGATCCCTGCTTTTTTCTTTCAGGAACCCAAATCGTCTCAATTGAGATTTAATATAAAGTTTGTTATGATAATCGGGTGAAAAGAGGGATAGCCGTGAAGGAATTAGTAATTAAAGATTTACACGTATCCGTAGAGGATAAAGAAATATTAAAAGGTGTTGACCTGACGATTCGTTCCGGAGAAAGGCATGCGCTTATGGGACCGAACGGCAATGGTAAAAGTACACTGTTAGCCGCTATTATGGGAAACCCTAAATATACAGTAACACAGGGTTCCATCACATTAGATGGACAGGATGTTTTAAGCATGGCCGTAGATGAAAGATCGAAAGCCGGATTATTTTTGGGAATGCAGTATCCAAGTGAAATCTCGGGCGTTACCAACTCCGACTTTTTAAGAAGTGCCATTAATGCACGCTTAGAAAAGCCAATCAGCTTATTTAAATTTATTAAGGAGATGGACCGTGCCATCGAACTTCTGCAGATGAAGCCGGATTTAGCACATCGTTTCTTAAATGATGGATTCTCCGGTGGTGAAAAGAAGCGTAACGAGATCGTTCAGATGATGATGTTGAAACCGGATTTTGCGATGCTGGATGAAATCGATTCCGGACTTGATGTAGATGCATTAAAGATCGTTGCTGATGCGATTAATGAATGTCAGCAGCAGACAGATATGGGTCTGATCATCGTCTCCCATTATGCCCGCTTCTATCAATATTTAAAACCGACACATGCTCATGTGTTGATTGATGGAAAGATCGTATTAAGCTCAGATGCCGAACTGGTTGAAAAGGTTGACCGTGAAGGCTATGAGTGGATCGAAAAAGAATTTAACGTAAAAGCGAAAAAAGAAGAAAAGAAACAGCCGGTATCTCTTGGATCTTGCGGTGCTAAGATCGGAGGATAAATATGACGGTTACATTTCAGGATTCTTTTCATGAAAGTCTTCATTTAAATGCCTTGTCCGATCTGGATTTGGTCTTTGAGCCATTTGCCAAAGGGGATTTGACAATTATACTGGATGAAGATTTCAAGAAAGCTTCTATCTCTATGCAGGTCAAAGAGGCAGGACATATCAAAGTATTGGTGTACAACCGCTCTGTAAACCAGCCTGTACTAGATACAAACATCCATGTTTTACAGGATGCCAAAATGGAGATGGGCTTTCTGGATTTAGAAAATAACAGCTTTACCTGGAATCATCTGACTACATTAGATGAGCCGGGAGCTGACTTTGAAGTACTTACAGGTCAGTTATGCCTGGAGGGAAATAAGAAAATCAACAATATGGAAGTGCGCCACGTATCTCATGATACGATCGGCAATATGCGCAACTTCTCCGTATTGTTTGATAAAAGCTATTATGAGATGGTTGCCAACGGCAATATTTTAAAAGGTTGTTACCAGGCCGAGTCTCATCAGGCTACCCGTATATTGACCCTTGGAAAGGGACATACCGCCAAGGCGATTCCTTTACTGTTAATTGATGAAAATGATGTTAAGGCAAGCCATGCATTGACTGTTGGACAACCCGATGAAGAACAGCTCTATTATCTGCAGTCCAGAGGATTGACGATGAAACAGGCTATGGGCTTATTAAGCGTCGGTTATTTCCTTCCGGTCATCGATATGATCGAGGATGAAAAGCTGCACGACAGCCTGCGTGAAGAAATGGAAAATAAGGTAGGTTTATATGGAAATATCGAAGATTCGAAATGATTTTCCTATTTTGAATAGAACATTGTCCGGTAAACCGGTCATCTATTTTGATAATGGGGCTACCACATTAAAACCACAGCCTGTCATCGATGCCGTTGTGAATTACTACACCTACTTAGGTGCCAATGCCCATCGCGGTGATTATGAGATGAGTGCCCAGGTCGACAGCGCTTATGAAGGTGCCAGAGAAAAAGCACGTCAATTCATCAATGCCAAAGAAGTAGAGGAAATTGCGTTTACCTCAGGTGCTTCCATGGGACTCAACGAAATTGCCATTATGGTATCGGGACAGCTTCTCAAAGAAGGAGATATCGTTCTTTCTGATGAAGGGGAACACGCATCAAATGTTCTTCCATGGCGTGTATATGCTGCCAAGGCAGGGGCAAAGGTAGAGTATATCCCTTTGGATGAAGAAGGAAAAATCACAATAGAGAATTTTAAATCGGTATTAAGCGACCGTGTTAAAGTAGTTTCACTGGCCCATGTATCCAATGTACTCGGCTTTGAAGCTCCGGTTAAGGAAATCTGTAAGATCTGCCATGAAAAAGATATTATTGTCGTGGTGGATGGTGCCCAAGCCATCGGTCATCTAAAAGTAGATGTACAGGATCTGGATTGTGATTTCTATGCGTTTTCCGGACATAAAATGTGCGCACCGACCGGTATCGGCGTTATGTATGGAAAAAGAAAATGGATGGACATGTTGGAGCCGGTATTCTACGGCGGTGAATCCAATGCCCGTTTTGATAAATGTGAATTGGTTTTAAAGGAAACACCTTTAAAATTTGAAAGCGGTACACAGCCCATTGAAGGCGCTATCGGTTTAGCAGCTGCCATGGATTATATCGATTCCATCGGAAGAGAACAAATCCATGCCTATGAAATGGAATTGAAACACTATTTCCTTTCACAGGTAAAAGATCTGGACAATGTGATTGTCTACAATAAAAATTCCGAAAGCAGCATCTGTACCTTTAATGTAACAGATCAGGGAAAAGAAATATTTGCCCAGGATGTCGCAAGCTATTTAAGCACATTTGGCATTGCGGTCCGTTCGGGTACACATTGTGCCAAGATGCTTCCGGCCATCTTAAAAACACCGGGAACAGTACGCGCAAGCTTTTACTTTTACAATACAAAAGAAGAAATTGATGTTCTGGTGGAGGCCTTAAAGACCGTTACGCTGGAAAACTGCATCGGTATTTTCTTTTAGAGAAAGGAAGGATTAGAATGTCACAAGTCGATCCGATGTTATTAAGACAGATTATTATGGATCATTATGAATATCCGCGCAATCATGAATTGACGGACCAGGCAGGCTATCTTTCTAAGCGAATGAACAGTGCTTCCTGTATCGATGATATTACCGTACAGGCAAAGATTGAAGATGGAATCATCAAGGATGTCCGGTTTGCGGGGGTTGCCTGCACGATTTCGACAGCTTCGACCTCGATCATGACCGAACTGGTTAAGGATAAACCCATCAAAGATGCCGAACTTATCATGCAGAACTATTTTATGATGGTCGATCAAAAATCGTATGATGAGGATTTACTGGAAGAAGCCATTGCCTTTCAGAATGTCGGAAAGCAGGCCAATCGAATCAACTGTGCCACAATCGGATGGAGAGCATTGCGTTCTTTAATAAAAGAAAGCCAGGGTGATATCGATGGAAAAGAATAAAGATATTGAAATTTCAACAGAATACGAATATGGATTTCACGATGAAGACGTCAGCATATTTAATACCGGTAAGGGATTAAGTGAGGATGTTGTCCGCCAGATTTCGGCAATCAAACAGGAACCGGAATGGATGTTGGAAAGACGCTTGGAAGCTTACCGCTACTTTGTCGAAGCCAAAAATCCCGACTGGGGACCGGATTTAAGTGAAATCGATTTTAACGACTATACATATTATATAAAACCGAGTGAACGCCAGCAGAAAAACTGGGACGAAGTTCCGGAAACCATTCGTAATACCTTTGATAAACTAGGTATTCCGGAAGCAGAACAGAAGTATTTAGCCGGTGTTACGACCCAGTATGAAAGTGAAGCTGTTTATCACAATATGCTGGAAGAGGTAGAAGAAAAGGGAATTATCTTTTTAGATACCGACACTGCTTTAAAGACACATCCGGAATTTTTTAAGGAATATTTCGGAACTCTGGTTCCGTATACGGACAATAAATATGCAGCACTAAATACTGCCGTATGGTCCGGTGGTTCCTTTATCTATGTTCCAAAGGGTGTCCACTTGGATAAACCGCTGCAGTCTTACTTTAGAATTAATTCCCAGCAGATGGGACAGTTTGAAAGAACGCTGATCATTGTAGATGAAGGCGCGGATGTACATTACGTAGAAGGATGCACGGCACCGATCTATTCAAAAGATTCGCTGCATGCCGCCATCGTGGAGATCTTTGTACATAAGAATGCGCATTGCCGTTATTCTACGGTACAGAACTGGTCCTCCAATATTTTGAATTTGGTTACCAAACGTGCAAAAGTAATGGAAAACGGTCATATGGAGTGGATCGACGGAAATATCGGAAGCCACATCAATATGAAATATCCTGCCTGCATTTTGACAGAACCGTATGCCAAAGGTACAACGATTTCCATTGCGGTAGGTTCCGGCAATCAAAAACAGGATGCCGGCAGCAAGATGATCCATCTTGCCCCGCACACTTCCAGCAATATTATCTCTAAGTCGGTAGCCCGTACCGGCGGTGAGGTCAACTATCGAGGCTGGGTAAGACATTCCAAGGATGCCGCCTATGCCAAGAGCAAAGTGGAATGCGATACCTTGATTTTAGATAAAAAATCACGCAGTGACACCATTCCTTTAAATATCCTGCAAAATGATACATCGCAGATTGAACATGAAGCGACCGTATCCAATATTTCGGAAGAGCAGCTTTTCTATTTGATGAGCAGGGGACTTTCGGAAGCCAGGGCGACAGAGATGATCGTTATGGGCTTCCTG
>CACYBS010000331.1 GCA_902772725.1 Erysipelothrix rhusiopathiae | reverse complement strand
AATACGTTGTCATAGAACTGAAGACCTTTTTCATTTGGTGTTTCATCATCACCGTTTGGATAAATTCTTCCCCAGTTCATAGATAAACGGAATACGTTCCATCCCATTTCTGCAAATAAAGCGATATCTTCTTTGTAATGATGATAGAAGTCGATTGCCTCGTGGGAAGGATAGAAAGCATTAGGGTCAGTAACAGGTAAGAATGTTCTCGGTGTATTTACATCACCGCCAAGTAACATATCAGGAACGGATAAGCCTTTTCCATCTTCCAAATAAGCACCTTCACATTGGTTACCGGCTACAGCGCCACCCCATAAAAAGCCTTTTGGAAATGTCATAATAGTTAATCTCCTTTACTGATTAAATTATAACATTTATGCCTCTATTTATACATTTTCGTTTGTTATTAAGAAAAAAAGTGGAGCAAAAACTCCACTAAACCTACTTTTGATGAGCAAGCCAATGCAGATACACACCTGACAACATGGCTTCTTTATAATCATCTACTTTTTCAAACTCCGGCAGTAACATATCCGGAATATATTTCCTAAGATTTTCAACAATATATTCGGTTTCCGGTACCAGCTGGGTATGGAAATAAATCTTATCCGGTCCGTTGATGGTAATGATACCGGCAATGTACGGCATCATAAATTGTGCCGTTCCTTCCGGTGTTTTTAACAATTCCATAGGATCCGGTATAAACTTATTGATCATCGGTGCCATGAAAAATAATTCTCCCACCGAATTGTTGTGACCCATCAATACTTCTCCGTCTTTAATGATACCAATAGAACCAAAAGCCATATCGTCCGGCTGGAAATAGAAGACCATATTTCTATTGTCTTCCGTATTTTGATAAATACCGTAAGCCACCGCGTTCATATCATTTAAAAGATAAATCGGAAGATCCGGGTATCTTTCTTTTAAGTAACCGTAAAAATCAGGATGTTCACTTGTGAAAGGTTCAAAGATATATTCTTCCTCACCTAATACACCCGGTATCGCAAAGGCAACCTGTTCAATTTCCGGGAAGCGGATCCGCATGGTATCAATAATATCCGTTACATCACGGAAAGTAATCTTAGGCTTAACAACGGCACCATCCACTTCCACCTGACCGTTTTTATAATACCTGTAGGCAAACTTGACAGAGTAGAAGCTGTTGGTAAAACCAAGTACTAAAACCTTTTTATTGTTGTTGTATTGTTTGGCAACAATTTCCTGTTTTGTCGTATGAGACTTCTCATACTCTTCCATTTCTTTTTCAATATATTCCATCATCTTTCCCGGTTCAAATTTGGCAAAGATCGTAGCAGGGATCATATCAACTAACTGGTTGGATAAAACGGATTCAATTTTTTCTAATTCATATTGAATCTGGGGAGCAAGAAATACCGCATCAAAATCTCTACCCATTTGATATACATTGTGATACGAAGTTGCTTCAAAATAATAATCATTATCCAAAACCTTAGCTGCCTCATTCATCTTGGCAGCAAAGAACCCCGTAGTAAGTCCGCCTGTGCAGCAAAATAAGATTCTGGTTCCCTGCTTAGTTGCCATTTCGATGATGGTTTCTTCCATTTCTTCATAAAGCTCAATGGCATGCTCTAAATCATTCATTTCAAAATGAAGATAGAACGCATAGTCATCTTTCTCCGGTTCTTTAATGATTAATTCACAGATCCCCATATCCCAGAAATTAACGGTTCCTGTGGCATAATCCGTCTTTAATAAAATAGTTTCATCACTTTCTATTACCAAATCATAAAGATCCGATGTCTGTTTCTTAACATATTCCTTAAAAGCTTCGATAACCTTAGGATCACCAAATTGCTGCATAATCTCACTCCTTTAAATAGTTTATTTATCAAATACAGCTGCGCACTGTGCCAGGCGCTCAATAATATTAATATGCTGAGGGCAGGCTGCTTCACATTGTCCGCACTGGATACAATCGGAAGCTTTTGACCCGCCGGCAGTGGCCTTGGCATAGCGCTTGTTTCCATCTTCAATCGCATCAAAGAGAACCTGACGGTTTCTTGCTTCAAAGATTGTCGGAATAGGAATCTGCATAGGACATCCCGGCGTACAGTAGCTGCATTTTGTACATGGAATGGAATCGATTGACTCCAAAATGGACTGTACCTTTTCGATAACCTTCGTTTCCTTTTCGTCTAACGGCTTGAAATCTTTCATATAAGAAAGGTTATTATCCATCTGTTCAATATTTGACATACCGGATAACACTTTAAATACACCATCCTGGCTGGCGACAAAACGCACAGCCCATGATGCATACGATGCATCCGGATTGGCTTCATCTAACACCTTAGCCACCTGTTTTGGAGGATTAGCAAGTGTACTGCCTTTAATTGGCTCCATAACCACAACCGGTTTGTTGTGCTTGCGGGCAACTTCTAAACACTCTCTTGAGCGGACGGCCGGATTATTCCAATCGGCATAGTTGATCTGAAGCTGAATAAAATCTACATCCGGATGTTCGGTTAATAATTCATCTAACATTTCCGGAGTGGAATGGAAAGAGAAACCATAATTCTTAACAAGTCCTTTTTCCTTTAATTCTTTGGCAAAATCCCAAATATGATATTCATTGTATTTATCAATATTCGATGGCTGTAAGGCATGCAGTAAATAATAGTCAAAATAGCCGGCTCCCGTTCTTTCTAAGCTTGTATAGAACTGATCCTTAGCATCCTTTTCACATGTTACGGCATGATATCCGGCATTCAGTTTTGTGGCAAGTGTATAAGACTGTCTTGGATGTCTTTCTACCAGAGCCTTGCGGGCTGCCTCTTCACTTCCCTCATAAACATATGCAGTATCGAAATAGGTAAATCCGGCATCCATAAATTTGTCGACCATAACCTTAACCTGTTCAATATCAATTGAACCATCAGAAAGTCTTGGTAAACGCATTAAACCAAAACCGAGTTTATTATCTGTCATACATCTTTCCTTCCTGATTATCCTTATTTCACCTTAAAACATTTAAAAATATCGTCCTGTTTTCCCATAACCAGTAATGTCTTTCCGGATTCAAATACCGTATCCGGTCCAATCGAAGGATCATAGTTTTTACCATCCTTAAAGGCAAGAAGATTAATTCCAAAACGTTCCCGGACATTCACATCTTTTACCATTTTACCGATCCATCCATTTGGAATTAAAACTTCCACGATCGCATTGTTGTCATCTAACTTCACAAAATCACGGATGATATCGGAACTGTATTGGACAGCCGTCCATTCAGCCAGTTCCTTTTCCGGATAAATGACATCATCTGCCCCATTACGCCGTAAGAATTTGGCATGAACATCTCTGGCGGCTCTGGATACCACCCATTTGGCACCTTTTTCCTTTAAAAGCGAGGTAACTTCCAGGGAATTTTGAAAATCATCCCCAATGCATACAAAACATACATCAAAATCGGATACACCCAGAGAATCTATAAATTTACCGCTTGCCGCATTTCCAATCTGGGCTTTATCTACATAATCAAGAACGGCATTTACCCTTGATTCCTTAGTGTCAACAGCCATCACCTCAGCATTTAAATCACTCAACTTTTGGCAGACGTGTCTGCCAAAACGGCCAAGACCAACCACTAATATCGATTTCATGATATCCTCCTATCCAATCGCAATCTCTTCTTTTGGAAGTTTTCCCTGTTCCTTCTTTAACCGGTTAATGGTCGCATAGGCAAAGGTCAAGCCTCCGATTCTTCCTAAATACATCATCATAATCAGCACAATCTTAGATGCCGTGCATAAATTCGGTGTAATGCCCAGTGTTAATCCTACTGTGGCAATCGCAGATGCGGATTCAAACAAGGCCTCCATCAGTCGTACTCCATCCGCTAAGCAGATAAAGATTCCTCCAAATAAGAATAACGTTAAATAAATCATTAATACAGCTGCAGCTGTCTGGACCTGGGAGCTGACAATACGGCGGTTAAAGCACTCAACATCTTCTCTTTGATGAAATACAGAGATTACCGACATCGCCAGTACCGCAATGGTTGTGATCTTCATACCACCTGCCGTGGATCCGGAAGCTCCTCCCACCAGCATCAACAAAATAATAATTAGCTGACCCGAATCGTCCAAGGCATTTAGATCAACCGTATTAAATCCCGCTGTTCTTGGCGTAATTGTCTGAAATAAGGAATTTAATATTCTTTCCTTTAAAGGGGCATCCGCAAATTCAAAGGTAAAGAAATACAGTGCCGGTATTCCGATCAAAACAGCCGAGCTTACAAGTACGATCTTTGTCTGCAGACGATACTTTTGAAAGTGATATCGATGCTGCTTAAAATCATCCCATGTGGTAAAACCGATACCACCGATCAAGATCAATGAAATGATCACTAAATTTACAAGTGCAGAATCCTGATAACCGGTTAAAGAAGAAAAGGGACTTTGAATTCCCATTAAATCAAATCCTGCATTACAAAATGCGGATATAGAATGGAAAATACTGTACCATACTCCTTTTAAGAAACCGAAATCAGGGATAAAGCGGATACTTAACAACACAGCACATGTACCTTCTACAAGAGCCGTGACCTTTAAAATAAAGATGGTCATCTTGACAATTCCCTGCAGGCTGGGAGCCGATATGGCAGTCTGCATTTTATTGCGTTCATCCAATCCAATCTTTTTGCCAAACAGCAGTAATATATAACCGGTAAAGGAAATAACACCTAAGCCTCCGATCTGAATTAAGATCAAGATTACCAGCTGCCCAAACATAGACCAGTGCGTTGCGGTATCGTATACCACAAGCCCGGTCACACAGGTGGCAGAAGTGGATGTAAATAAGGCGTTTAATAATGATGTCCATTCACCGGATGCGGAAGAAATCGGCAGCATCAATAAAAAAGCGCCGATCAACATGACCGTTAGAAAACCAAGAGATATCGATTGAAAGGCATTTAATCTTTTCTTTTTCAACATAAAATCATCCTCATCACAAAGAGAAGCCAATATACGCAGCGAATAAGCCAAGTAATGCCCCTGCCACTACATCACTGATATAATGCACACCGGAAACTACTCGAACAATCGCTAAAACTATTCCGATACCGCATAACGCATAGGCCGGTACCATACTTGGATATACTGCAGCCCATGTTCCCGCTATCACAAATACCGAAAAAATATGCCGGCTGGGAAAAGAATTCCCTTCTACTTCTTTAAAAATGGCAGAAGGTGTCTCATATTGCGTATAAGGGCGGGCTCGGTTGATCCACTTACGAAATAAACTCACAAGAATAAATGAAATACCCGGAACCAATATCGCTTTGACCAGCATTTCCTTTCGATGCAGGAAACACCATATCAATAAGTTTGGATAACACAGATAAACACTTGCGGTCGCAATCTGATTCAGAATATGCATCCATAAAACCAGCCTGGGTTTTTCTTTAAGATAATTCATCCATTGGGTATATGTTTCTTTACTCATATCTTCAATTATAAACTATTTTCATCAAATCGAAAATGAGAATACAACTGTTCATTTTTAATAATTATGTTATAATACGAATTTGTGAAGCCAAACTATTAGATGTCAATAATTCTTTTAAATTTCAATGAAATTGGAGTTTTTGATAATAATTGTTTAGCGAATTGTGAGTTT
>CACYBS010000330.1 GCA_902772725.1 Erysipelothrix rhusiopathiae | reverse complement strand
TTTTATTAAACTACGGTTTAGCGAAAGAATATGATGGTGTATTCCATCTGCGTTTCGATGATACCAACCCGACAAAAGAGGATACCGAATTCGTGAATTCCATCGTAGCCGATGTTGAATGGCTGGGCGCAAAATATGAAGGCGGCGTTATGTTTGCCTCCAACTATTTCCAGGATATGTATGATGGAGCCGTTAAATTAATCAAAAAAGGCAAGGCTTATGTTGATGATTTAACAGCCGACCAGATTCGTGAATATCGTGGAACATTGACCGAACCGGGAAAGAATTCCCCATATCGTGAGCGTTCCATCGAAGAAAACCTGGATTTATTTGAAAGAATGAAAAACGGTGAATTCCCGGATGGATCAAAAGTACTTCGTGCTAAGATCGATATGGCCAGTCCGAATATGAATATGCGTGATCCGGTTATTTATCGTATTGCCCGTGCAACGCACCATAATACCGGTGACAAGTGGCTGATTTATCCGATGTATGACTTCGCGCATCCGATCGAAGATGCGGTAGAAGGTGTAACACATTCTATCTGTACATTGGAATTTGAAGACCATCGTCCTTTATATGACTGGGTTGTAAGAGAACTTGAATATCCACATCCTCCAAAACAGATTGAGTTTGCGAAGATGTTTGTTAAAAACGTAATTACCGGTAAGCGCTATATTAAAAAGTTAGTGCAGGATGGTGTTGTAGATGGTTGGGATGACCCGCGTCTGGTAACCATTGCCGCTTTAAGAAGAAGAGGCTTTACACCGGAATCTTTACAGAACTTTATGGCATTAACCGGCGTAACTAAGGCAAACTCTACCGTAGATTACGCTTATATGGAGCATTGTTTAAGAGAGGATTTAAAACCAAAGGCACCGCGCTTAATGGCAATTTTAGATCCAATCAAGCTTGTGATTGATAACTATCCGGAAGATCAGGTGGAATATGTAGAAGCATCTATGAACGTAGAGAATCCGGATTTAGGTTCCCGCATGATTCCTTTCTCCAAAGAGTTATGGATTGAAAGAGAAGACTTTATGGAAGAGCCGCCTCGTAAATATTTCCGTTTATTCCCGGGTAATGAAGTCCGCTTGATGAATGCTTACTTTGTGAAGTGTACCGGATTTGAAAAAGATGAAAACGGTAATGTGACAGTGGTTCATGCTACTTATGATCCGGAAACAAAGAGCGGAACCGGATTTACAGGACGTAAAGTAAAAGGAACGATTCATTGGGTACCTGTGAAGCAGTGTGTAAAGGCAACGGTTCGTTTATATGAGAATTTAGTTGATGAAGAAAAAGGTGTCTACAACAAGGAAGATGGATCTATTAACTTAAATCCAAATTCATTAACTGTTCTTGATAACTGTTATATCGAAGAGTCTATTAAGAACTATAAGCCGGGAGATCACTTCCAGTTTATCCGTAACGGTTACTATACGATCGATACTAAGGATTCTTCTGAAGATAACTTTGTCTTTAACCGAATCACATCCTTAAAGAGTTCATTTAAGATTAAATAACAAAAGGGCGAAGGCCCTTTTTATTTTTTTCCTAATAGGGTAGATCATGAAATTTGTTGAAAATACATGTAGATTATTATATTGATGGTCACCAACAGATGCCGCAAAGATAAAACAGTTCAGGCATCAGGTATCAGGATATGATGAAAAATGCACAACGGCAGAATGTGCTGCTAAAGATACAATTTTGGGGACTGGATTATATTTGAAGGATCCTGATCGGTTTGACATCACAAAATGGAAAGGTCAAAATCTCTTAGACTTTTTTCTTACGACGGTAAGAAAGGATATTTAATTTGTTTAAAAATGGGGAATAGATGATATTTTTTTTGAATTTTTTTAAACAAGGTCTTATTTTTGGAAAATATCTGAATGAGTTCCTGTATCTACTAGGGTTAATGTTAGAATATCGTTTTCAATGAGATATATGAGTAACTAATCCGATTTGATATGACATTCTCGGAATCCGGCGTATTTGCCGGATAAACTATGGTCTTTATGTTTTTTTTCAAGAGGGATGCCTTGGCGGAGTTTGTCGATCACATCATCGAGGCTTGTGAGATCTAGATTTCTTTACTTCATCAGCTTGTATTTTTTCTTAAAAGTTGTAGTGAATTTAACTAAGTACATATTAGTCCTCCAAAGCTTCTTTTAGTGCTTCCATCGAGGTATATCCTTTAATGTTGGAGTCGCTTGATATGCGTTTTGCTTCTGCCATGGCATTAAGAGTTTCTGCACTATACTGTGGTATTTCAACCGGAAAAGGAAGCCCGCCGCGCAAAACACATTGATATAGAAAGATATTTACAGCACTGGACATATCAAGTCCAAGTTTTTCAAATAGAATAGTTGCTTGCTTTTTTATGTCAGAATTAATCCGAATTTGAGTTGGTGTTGTTGACATTATTATTACCTCCTGATACCGCAATTGTATATAAA
The DNA here is from genome assembly GCA_902772725.1 of Erysipelothrix rhusiopathiae. Taxonomy (GTDB): domain Bacteria; phylum Bacillota_I; class Bacilli_A; order Erysipelotrichales; family Erysipelotrichaceae; genus RUG11795. The sequence continues at coordinate 15,892 of CACYBS010000330.1, read as the reverse complement.
ATAGTTTACAACGTCAACCAAAACATAAACGATAACTATATAGATAATATTCATATTATGAATAATGGAAAATGGTTTAAAAGAATGATATCCAAAATATTGTTTTAAAGTATCTTTTGCGTCCATACTCACCATTCCTGCATATAGTCTGACAAAACTACAACCATGAGTTTTAACTCTTATCAAAGTGAGATTGAAGTCTATTTGCTTATTATCCTGATGTTGTATCAAAGAAAAGGGAAATTCAAAGATATCAACATTATTTTAAAATCGGAATGTTAGCGTAGCATATAAAAAAATCTGTAACGAAATAATTTCATTTCGTCACAGACTCTAAAGGTTATACGTTGTATTTGTCAGGAACCCATCCGCCACGAATGCCTTCTACAGCAGTTGCGGCATCAATTTTCTTGTTGTCGTTATCTAAGTCGATTAATGCGTAGCGGTTGTTACCCATGCCAAGCTCTTTCATATAAGAAAGCTGGCGATGACCGTGACGGGTTTCTACACGTTCCTTGAAATCCTTATTGGATTCTTCCGGTAAGGCATAAACCAGATCCATGGAAGCTGTATCAATGGCACAGATATCTGTAGATGCCAAGATACCGATATCCGGTGTAACAACAGGCTGTGCACTTACACCTTCGCAATCGCAGGATACAGACATATTTCTAAGTACGTTGATATAAACAACCTGATCACCGAAATAGTCAATGGTAGCCTTTGTAGATTCAGAAATCTTTTCCATTAATTCTTCCTGATCAACATCCCATGAATTTGGCTTATTGGTGTTGGTATGGATCCACTTTTTACCGGTTGTTCCATCCGCACATCCAATACCGATATTCTTATTGGATCCGCCGAAACCACCCATGGTATGACCTTTGAAGTGAGTGAGTGTTAACATGGAATCGTAGTCTGTTAAAGTCTTACCAACAGACATTTCAGTAAACCATTTACCGCCTTTTACCGGAAGTGTTTTTGCACCGTCAGCATCCGTAATATCAACCGGTGCAAAATTCCATCCGTTGATTTCAAGTGTCTTTCTATGATCTTCGGTCGTGAAGCGGTCACCGATATAGTATGTATTTGTTTCAATAATGGTCGCATCCGGAAGTCTGTCCTGAATGAGCTCTTTTACCCATGGACGAGGGATAATATTCGGTCCCTTTGGTTCGCCGGTATGCAGCTTAATCGCAATTTTTCCTTTTAATGCAGGAGCAACTGTATCAAATGCTTTCTTTAATCCTTCAGGGGACAAGTCTCTTGTAAAGTAGACAACAGATTCTTTACCGGTTCTTTCATCATAAGGCACATATTTTTCTCCGCCTTTTCCCGCAACCTTATTAACTTTTAACATAGGATTCTCCTTTCAATATACCTTCTGGTATTTGTTAATTAATTTATACTATACTTTTTAATGCTAATTCAAGTAGGACGCCTATACTTAATCTGTCTAATCAGCTATACCGAATGTCTAATCAGCTATACCGAATTTGAAGTCATAAACATTCAAATAGAGACTCAAAATTGGTATAATATGAACCATGGAAGAAAAAACCGCATGGGAAATTATCAAGCTTTTCAACAATAATCCCAATCCCACAGAAGACGATATTTTTGAATTTACCGAAGCTGCAGAGTATTTGGTTCGCAATTCAGATACTGAAGCTATGATTGAGCTCGGTGGCTATTATTATGGCATTCAAAATTATGATCTTGCTTATACCTATTATCAGATGGCAGCCGATCAGGGAAACGAATATGGATATCTCGGTTTGGGATATATTTTTTATTACGGTCGTCTGGGGGCACCGGATTATCAGCGTGCTTTTGAAGCATATTCTAAGGCAGCTGATTTAGGAAATGTCAATGCTGCCTATAAGGTAGCGGATATGTATAAAAACGGATACTATGTGAAGAAAAGCTACAATACATATAAAACAATGATTCAAAAGCTCTTTTCCAAGGCTAAGCGGTTTCAATATGTAGGGCAGCCTTATCCGGAAATTGCCCTTCGACTGGCTGAAATCCGTGAAAGTGAAGGAAAGAAAAAAGATGCAGCAAATTTATATTTCAGTGCCAGACGGTTTTTAGACCAGCGGTTAAAATGGGATTCCTTTTTTGGAAATTTAGAAATAATGAAAGACTTAGTGCACCGCATCTACAACATAATTTCTTTTGATGAAGATAACATGTCTTTTTATGATTTATATTATTTGCGCGATAAACCATGTACAGTATTATTTCGCTTTGGAAAAAATATTCATGTAGTAAATTTTGTCAAAGAGAATGGAAATATCGTGATTCAATTTGATGATAATTGGTATGAAGATATCGATGCTTTGATGATGTTTGGAAAAATCAACAACCGCCGTTTAACAGAAATACAGGAACGCTTTTATTCCTTTGAGGTAGAATATCATGGAACTGATTAAAATAAAGAACGCATCGCAAAATTTATATGAAGAACTGGTATTGGAAAAAGACCGCTTGAAGAAGATGTCGGTCATATACCGTATGGAATACTATCGTGTATTCGGTGAAAAGATTATTCAAAACTTTCAACAGAAGATTCGCTGTATCGAATTAAAAAAGAAGATTGCCTATTGTCAGGCAATGATGAATTCGGGAAAAGAAATTCATGAACATGAGCTTCGATCCTTTATTCAAAGACAGATGAAAGATTACTATTCTTCTTTAGAAAATATCATCAATTATACAACCTCCATACAATCGACAATTGATATTCCGGAAATAGAATTACGAAAGATCAAAAAGCTGTATCGTGAAATGGCAAGAATGCTGCATCCGGATTTACATCCGGAACTCCAGTCAGATCCTAAAATTGCCGAGTTATGGACAAAAATCGTTACGGCTTATGAATGTAACGATCTGGAAGAGCTCGAAGAGCTTTCCTTTATGGTACGCCGTTATTTGAATGAGCACGAACAGATAGAAATTGAAGATATTGAAGATAAGATAGAAAAGCTGCAGGATGAGATCCATACGATTAAAAATACGGATCCGTATCAATTTAAATACTTATTGGAAGATCCTTTGATGGTAGAAGATAAATTTAAAGATCTGGAAAGGGAATTTAAAGAATACGTTGACTATGAAGCTGAACTTTTAATAATCTATCAGCGCTTTGATGTGAAAGGTGTGTTGAACTGATGGCCAATGAAATAAAGATCAGCGATGCCAACCTGGTTTCCGTAATTGAAGAAAGAGGTTTAGGGGATTTACTGAAGCCGCTTGTAAAGGAAATTCACCTGTTTGATACCTATATTGCCGGTACATCTTTTATTGAAGATAGTACAGTATTTGAATCATTACAGGTAGGCAATGATTTGACACTTCGAAGAGAACCGGATAATAAATTTGATCCGCTTGCGATCATGGTTCTCACTATAGATGGGGATAAGCTTGGTTATGTACCGCGTAAAGATAATCTGATTTTCGGACGTCTGTTAGAGGCAGGCAAATTATTAAAGGGGAAGATTTCCGATATCGAGAAAAAGAATTCGTATTATAAAATAAAAATAGGTATTTATCTGGTAGATTATTAGGAGTCTTTATGGATATTACAGATATGATTCGACTTGCCATGGAGCAATACTTTGATGGAACAAAAGCTCCTTTTGCGAATTCTCCTTTGGGGAATTTATTTCGCAAAGAGATCCCGGAAAGTCTGATCGACAAGGCAAAAATTGATGAAGAACAATATTTGGTGAAGGGAAGTATCGGTGTATCCCGTTATGCCCAAATTCCATGGGTTGCACTTATGGATAAGGAAATGACCGATTCTGTCCAAAGGGGTGTTGTATTGATGCTTCTTTTCAGTGCGGATAAAGAGACTGTATATCTTAGCTTAAATCAGGGATATACTTTCTTTCTGGACCGGTTTGGAACAGCGGATGCCAGAAAGAAGTTAAGAGAAATATCTGCCATAATTCGAGAGTCTTTTGAGACATCCAATAAAAAGGTTCAAAGTGATATTGATTTAAATTCCGATCAATTGTATGGGCAGGGATATGAAGCCGGAAATATCTGGGCGATATCCTACAATGTCCATGATTTCCCCGGAGAATTTGAATTTTTAACCGATCTGCAGAATATGATTTATCTTTATCAATCCGTACGCTCCTTAATCGGACACAGAACGATTGAAGAGTTCTATGAATATTTATTAATGGAACAATCCGGTTATGTGAATACGATAACCGTTGATAAAGAAGTTACAACAGAAACGGTATCCCGATATTTTAATGCATCGCTTGTATTTGATACACCGGTAGAAAAAACAAAACCGGTCAAGGATGTATATGGAAATATCATGTATCCAAGAGATGTGAATATCAGCTGCAATGCCTTATCGTTCAGCGATTTTAAATGTGATGTAGACTCGTCTCATTTCACTTTCTTAAATTCTCGAAATCATTTGATGTATGTGAAGGCACATCATTTGATTGATATGAAATATGCTGATGATTTTGATTATTCTCTGGATGTAGAAGCCAATATCTGTTCTCTTTGCAGTGTATGTTATGACAGATTAAGGCATGCATCTTTAGAAGATAAAAAAGAGATATTGGAAAAATTATATGAAGCCCGCAAAGAACGCCTGAAAGATGCAGGAATTGAAATCAGCTTTGAAAAGCTTCTTGATTATTATAAATGAGGTACTTTATGAATGAACAACTAAAAAGAATGGAAGAACTTGTCCGTATATTGAATGAGGCATCGGATGCTTACTACAACGGCCAGGCAGAACTCATGACCGATTATGAATGGGATGCTTTATTTGATGAATTAAAGGCATTGGAAATAGAGACCAATACCATCTTAGAAAACAGTCCGACCCATAATGTATCTTCGGATGATATCCGGGGACAGAAGGAAGAACATGAATTTGCGGCCTTATCGCTTGCCAAGACAAAGCTTCCGGAAGATTTAGAAAAATGGGCAGAGGGAAAACCGATTTGGATTTCCTGGAAGTTAGATGGTTTAACTCTGGTGGTTACCTACGATAATGGAAAATTAAGTAAAATCGTAACCCGTGGGGATGGTCATATCGGAACCAATATCACCCATCTTGCCAAGGGAATTGAGGGCATTCCGTTAAAAATCAAGGATACCTCGCATCTTGTGATTCGCGGTGAGGCTGTGATTTCCTACGAAGATTTTGAAACCTTTGTGATGGAATCAGGCGAAGATTATGCCAATCCAAGAAATCTGGCATCGGGTTCTTTATCCTTAAAAGATGTGAGTGAATTAAAGAAACGAAAGATTCATTGGATTCCTTTTACCTTGGTTCACAGCAGAGAAAATATCATCAGCTGGGGAGATAGAATGGATTATCTATCCAAACTTGGATTTGAAGTTGTTGAAAGAGAAAGAATCGATCATCCTACTTTGAGTAATATTGTATCCTCAATCGATGCATGGACAAAGAAGGTTACCGATGGCATCAACCCATATCCGGTAGATGGTTTGGTCATCACCTTTGATGATACGGAATATGCCGCAACAGGTTCGGTGACAGGACATCATGCCACCCGTGCCGGATATGCCTTTAAATGGCAGGATACATCTGCTTCTACATATCTAGATCATATAGAATGGTCCTGTGCAGCTTCTACGATTACACCGGTTGCGGTATTTGAGCCGGTCGAATTAGAAGGAACAATTGTCAAAAGAGCTTCCCTTTGTAACATAAGTGAATGCGAAAGGTTAAATATCGGTGATAAGGGAACCGCTATCGAAGTCATTAAAGCCAATAAAATCATTCCTAAAGTCATTAAGGTGACCCATACTGAGGGAACATTAAATGTACCGGAAGTATGTCCTTTATGTGGGCAGCCGACAAAAATTCATATTTCAGAGATATCGGGAACAAAGACCTTAAAGTGTACCAATCCGGATTGTGCCGCTAAAAAGTTGAAAAAATATGCACGCTTTGTATCCAAGGCCGGTATGGATATTGATGGCATATCCGAGCAGATTTTATCCCGTTTTATCAATGAAGGATGGATAGCCGAGTATGCCGATATTTACAAGTTAGTGGATCATGTTGATCAGATTCGCCTGCTGGATGGTTTTGGTGATAAATCGGCCAATAATATGGTGGCATCGATTACGAAGGCCAGGGAAGTAAACGATCAAAAGCTTCTGTATGCCTTAAACATTCCGTTAGTTGGACAGGATGTGGCTAAAAGGTTATTGTCTGCTTATGATTTTGATGAATTGATCAAAACCGCAGTTCATGCGAACACGTCGGATATTTTCTCAACTATTGATGGCATCGGTCCGGAAAAGAGTGCTTCCTTTGTGAACTGGTGTAAAGATCCAAAGAATATTCTACAGTTAGAAAATATCTTACATGAGATTCATCTGAATCGCACCGAACAGAAAGAATCCGGTAAGAAATGCGATGGTTTAACATTCGTGGTTACCGGTAATGTATACCAATTTAAAAACCGCAATGAGCTGAAGGCTTATATTGAATCTCAAGGCGGCAAGGTGACCGGTTCGGCATCCAAATCAACGAATTATTTGATTAATAACGATGTAGAATCGACTTCCTCTAAAAATAAAAAAGCCCAGTCTCTGGGTATTCCGATTTTATCCGAACAGGATTTTATCGATCAATTCGGCCAATAAAAAATTCCGCAGTCAATGCGGAATTCTTTTTTGTTTAACCGAAAAATGGCGGTGGAGATGTTTTATCGTAGGTATTTCCGTAATACTGGCTGTTGTTGTCAAAGCCTAAGATGATACAGAAGATATCTGTTAAAAAGATTAGACCGATAATAAACCAGTTTTCCTTGCGGAAGGATTTACCTAACATATACATTGCGTAAGCATAGATCAGATAACCTGCAATGCCGGCAATACTTGATAATGTGGAATAGAAATTAGATTCATCACCAGCTAAAGAAGAGAAGATTCCACCAACAATAGAAAGTCCTAAATAAATCCAATAGAACTGAACATCCCAAACTTTAGAGAACAAAATATAGTCTGAATAAAATGGAATCAAAGCTTTCCATCCCGGTTCACCGATTTTTTCGAAGACCATCCATAAGCCGACAACCTTTAATGCCAGCAGCAAAATTGATAATAATCCAAAGGACAGTCCAAAGAGTGTTGTAAGTACTAACATTTACATCACCTTCCTTTCGACGCCTATTATAATCACTCTTTTTCAAAAGTAAAGCGAAATCATTCCTGTGTTATACTATTTTTATGAGTATCTATGCAGCGATTGATTTAAAGTCTTTTTATGCCTCTGTTGAGTGTGTAGAAAGAAATCTGGATCCTTTAAATACCCATTTAGTAGTGGCGGATGGTTCACGTACCGAAAAGACAATCTGTCTGGCTGTATCTCCCTCTTTGAAAGCACTGGGGATATCAGGAAGAGCCAGACTTTTTGAAGTGGTCCAGAAGGTAAGGGATATCAACAAAGAACGCTATCGGATTACCCAGGGATATGGCTTTAAGGGATCTTCTTATATCGCGGATGAATTGGAACATAATCCTGCTTTGAAATTAGATTATCTGGTGGCCCAGCCCCGCATGTCCTTTTATATGGATTACAGTACAAAAATCTATAATATCTATCGCAAATACATCGATGCCCAGGATATTCATGTCTATTCGATTGATGAAGTCTTTATCGACTTAACAAGCTATTTAAGGATGTATAAAATGTCGCCTCATGATCTGGTGATGAAGATGATTTTAGATGTGTATCAAACAACGGGAATTACCGCCACAGCTGGCATCGGAACGAATATGTATCTTGCCAAAGTTGCCATGGATATTGTTGCCAAACATATTGAAGCGGATCAAAATGGTGTCCGTATTGCCGAATTAGATGAGCTGAGTTATCGCCGAAAGCTTTGGGAACACAAGCCTTTAACAGATTTCTGGCGAGTGGGAAGAGGATATTCGAAAAAGTTAGAAGCCAATGGCATGTATACGATGGGGGATGTTGCCTTAAAATCAATCGAAGATGAGGATTTATTATTTAAGCTGTTTGGCATCAACGCAGAGCTTTTGATTGATCATGCATGGGGAATAGAGCCCTGTACGATCAAAGAAATCAAAGCGTATAAGCCTTCATCCAATTCACTTTCCCGAGGTCAGGTATTAGCTTCCGGGTATCCTTTTGAAAAAGGGAAAATCATCGTATTAGAAATGGCGGAGCTCTTATCTTTGGACTTGGTTGAAAAAGGCTTGGTCTGCTCACAGATCGTGCTAAGTGTGAGTTATGATTATTCTTCCGACTATGATGGTGATATGACAAAAGATTGGTATGGACGAACGGTTCCTAAACCGGCTCATGGCAGTTATACCTTTAAAATTCCTACTTCTTCAACCAAAGAGATCATGGATGCCTTTGGGGCATTATATGAACGGATCATTAACAGACGGCTTCGGGTACAGCGCTTTAATGTAACAGCCGCCAATCTACAAAAAGAAAATGAGGTAAAGCCTGTCTATGAACAGATGAATCTCTTTACCGATTATGAAGCTTTACAAAAGGAAGAACAGAAGCAGAAAGAAGAGCGTCAAAGGGAAATGAAAGCCCAGAAAGCTCTTATTGAAATTAAAAAGAAGTATGGTAAAAATGCCGTTATTAAGGGAATGAATCTGCAGGAAGGAGCTACCACAGTAGAAAGAAATGAGCAGATTGGAGGGCATAAGGCATGAATAAATATGATAAAATTATACATGCATCCCGACCTGAATCCAAACATCCTAAGATGTCTATTCATGATAGGGCTGCCCAATTTATGCCTTTTGCGGCATTAACGGGATATGATGATCAAATTCAGGATGCGGCAAGACTTACCAATCAAAAAAGAGAACTCTCAGAAGATGAAAAAGCTCAAGTCAATGAAAATTTGAATATTCTTAAAAATTTGGTTTATACCCGTCCAATAATCAAAGGATATCGCTTTATCAAAGATAATAAAAAAGAAGGTGGACATTACGAAACTTTTGAGGGAGTTCTTCAGCATTTTGATGAATTGAATCAATTACTGGTATTAAAAGATGGAACAAAAATTCAATTTACGGATTTGGTAGAAGTAGAGGTAAAAAATGAATAAGACAATCACACGATGGGTATTATATCTTGCCGGAATGATTATTTTGGCTTTTGGAATTATATTGAACACAAAATCCAATCTGGGAGTATCTCCGATCATTTCCGTGGCATTTGTCCTGTCACAGGTGTTTAATTTGAACTTTGGAGATGTGACATTAGGTTGGTATACCTTCTTTATCGTTGTGGAGATCATTATCCATTTATATCAGGGAAAAAAGAATCTTATTATTCCGGATCTGCTGCAGTTTCCTGTCAGTATCATCGTTACCCGATTTATGAATCTTTTCTCTGCCAATATTCCTGTTTTCAGCGGTGTGATGAGCTTTGTGATATTGGCACTGGGAATATTGTTTACCGGAATCGGAGCTGCTTTATCCTTAAATGCAAGGCTGGTTCCAAATCCCGGAGATGGCATCGTTCAGGCAATAGCGGATCTTGTCGGTAAAAGTGTGGGCGACACCAAAAATGTATTTGATATCTGTTGTGTAATAACGGCAGTTGTGATCAGCTTTTTATGTTTTGGAGAAATCCGTGGAATAGGTATCGGAACGGTATGTGCCATGTTAGGAGTAGGACGTGTGATTGCCGTTTATAATAGGATGTTTAAAGCTAAAACCGATGCGATTTCCGGAATTGAAAGCTTATAAGGGATAATCTATATTTTTTAAGTATGGAAAAGTATTACTGATTAGTATTGGTTCTGATGAAAGTAATTGTTTATAATACATTTAAGAAAAGGAGAACGTAAATATGTCAGAAATCGTTAAAATTTCACCATTTGAAGTAGAAGGGAAAAACCCTGTCAGTCAATATTTTATCGGAAACAGCTACCTTGCAGTATTAACAGGACCGGATGCACAAATTGATATCTCAAATGTATCTTTTGAACCCGGATGCCGTAATAACTGGCATATTCATCACGGCTGTCAGCAGATCTTAGTCTGTGTCGGCGGTGAAGGCTGGTATCAGGAATGGGGCAAAGATCCGGTAAAAATGGTTCCGGGAACTGTTATTGAGATTCCATTGGATGTGAAACATTGGCATGGAGCCACAAAGGATTCCTGGTTTGCTCATTTATCTGTTATGTCTAGAACAGTAGAAGGATCTCATGAATGGCTTGAGCCGGTTGATGATGAACATTATAATGCACTCTAAGTCAGGTACATCCTGGCTTTTTTTTATGAATAAGTCATTTAGAGATACAACGATTGTTTTAACAACTTTGTTTGGAATAGTAAGTCTGCCCGCAAAGTGAACATTGCGAATTTTTTATCGGGCATCGCATTCTGAATGCGATGCCTTTTGTGATACTATGAATGTATGAAAAATATCATTTCCAACCATAATCCAACCTTTATTGATTTTGATCAAAACCGCAAATCGGTTGTCTTGATTCCTTTGACAAAAAAAGAAAATGAATGGCATATCGTATTTGAAGTTCGTGCAAACTCTATATCCCAACCCGGTGATGTCAGTTTTCCCGGCGGTGCCGTGGAAAAAGACGAATCCCTTTTAGAGACAGCTGTGCGTGAGACAACGGAGGAATTGGGATTAAAGGATAAAGATATCGATGTCTGGGGACAGTGTGATACTTATTGGACAGGGAAGAATCGGGTAATTTATTCTTTTGCGGGAGAAATTCCTTATCCAAAGATTCAGCCGAATCCATCCGAAGTCGAAAGTATCTTTACCGTACCTTTAGATTATCTTTTAAAGACAGAGCCTAAGGTATATCGAACTTCTGTATCGGAAATTCCGGATGAGGATTTTCCTTATGAAAAGATTCAAGGGGGACGAAAGTATCGCTGGATGAAGGCTAAGAAAAAAGTTTTATTTTATGAATATGATGGCCATGTGATATGGGGAATCACAGCGAAGATTTTAAATGCGTTTATAAAGGTAGTAAAAGATGAAACAGAGAATATTTGATGGAGTGATTGCGCTTGTTGTGCTGTGGTCGATTTATTTATTGGTAAAATGGAATATCGATAATCCGGTGGCCACAAGCGGCTGGGGTAATCTGAAATACTTTACCGTGCAGTCCAATATTTTGATGGGACTTGTTTCTTTGGCAAATTGTATCCGGGGGAAAGAATATCCTTATCTTACCTTTGCGGGTACGGTATCGGTAGCTTTGACAGCTTTGATTGTCATTATCTTTTTAGGTCCGTTATTTGGCTTTGCGATTATGTATGTCGGTTTTAATTTATATATGCATGCCATTGTTCCGGCTTTGGCCATTATTCGCTTTATCGTGTTTCGGACCGGTGATAAAATTGAGAAGAATAAGATATGGACAGGCGCGGTTCCTATGTTTGTATATGGAATCGGATATGTTGCCAATATATTAATTAATGGGCTTTCCCGATATACCGATTGGTATGGTTTTGCGTTATTTGGAACCTGGTCCATTATCCCTGCCTTTGCGATTATATTGGGAATCACATATATGTTAAGCGTTCTGATTCGAAAAATCGGAAGTACGAATTGAAGAAAAGAGGAATAGAGAATATGCCTAAAGATCGTCTTTGTGCTTTTATGGATGCGATTCTTGCGATTATTATGACAATATTAGTTTTAGAATTGGAAAAGCCGGCAGAGGCTTCATGGGCTGCTTTTTGGGCTTTACGATCGGATTTTATTTCTTATGCAGTCTCTTTTTTCTGGTTAGGCGCAATGTGGATCAATCTTCACAATCGATGGGTAGATGTGCAAAGAATTGATTACAGCGTGCTGTGGTGGACCATCATTATGTTGTTCTTTGCCTCGTTTTTCCCATATGTCACTTCGTTTGTCAGTGAGCATTTTGAAAGTTTATTTGCGCAGGTTCTTTACAGTACGGTCGCAATTTTAGTATCCTTCACAAATATCTGCCTGAGCAGGGCAGTAATCAATGCCAATGAAGTGGTAGGGAATGCACTCATAAGTACAAGATATGTCGTGATAGCGGATCTGGTGATTAAGTTTTGCGGTATTGTGCTTGCCTTTCTTGTATATCCGCCGTGTGCTATGTTTGGCATTGTGATATCAGGTATGGTTATGACATTGGCACCGATTTATTTGAATAAAAAGAATAGTCAATAGGAGAGATTTCAACGAATCTCTCTTTTTTTATGCATACCGGATTCTTTTATTAAAGAAGTAATATTGACTGTTCCATAGGGAACAACGGTACACTTAGAGAATCAAATCTTTAAGGAGGAAACTATGCCAACTGTATCATCGGGTATACTATTTGATGCCAATGTATTTAACTTAAAGGAAATTCGTTTTGATGATATCCGAAAAGAAATCTTTTCATTATTTGTACAGGGTGAGCGTGCAGAGCTTGCCTTTATGACCATTCGAGATCAGGTGATTTTCACCAATAAAAGAATTATCGTTGCCAATGTGCAGGGAATTGTAGGAAAGAAAGTAGCGTATATATCCTATCCGTATTCTAAAATTCAATTCTATGGGATTGAGACAGCCGGTGTGCTGGACATCGACAGCGAATTGATTCTTGCCTTCAATAATGGCTCGTATCTGCAGTTTGATTTCAAGACCCAGGTGGATATTCGAAGAATCAACAATCTGATTTCAAACTATGTTTTATAAAAATACAGGCATCCCTTTTATCGGGATGCCTAAACTTTTTTACATTTCGTCTTCTACGATGGCTGATTCTTTAATGAAATCCAAAGCCTTCTGAACTTTGATATCCTGCATCAACATATCGTAATACTGTTCTGTAAAGATTTTACGGATGGTTTCAACATCGGTTCCGTAAGAAGATGCGATCACCTTTAATTCATTTTCCCATTCTTCTTCGGTTGCCGTAATGGCTTCCTGAAGCGCAATTTCCTCTAATACAAGACGGGTCATAATACGCTTGATGGCAGCCGGTTCCATATCCCTGCGGATATTATCCATGGTTGTTCCTACCATCTGGCAATACATATCTAAATTCATACCCTGCTGCTGAAGAGTCTGGTCAAATTCATCAATAACCTGCTTCATCATCGTACGGATCATCGGTTCCGGAATATCCACTAAAGTGTTGGCGATGATCTGATCAAGAATGGCTCTTTCTACCGTTTCATCAGCTAACTGTTCTTTCTGCATTTCCAGTTCTTTACGAACTACCTCTTCGTTAACCGGTAATTCTTTCTTTTCACGGATTTCATGAATCTTGCACTTAAATACAGCATCTTTTCCGGCAAGAGATGGTGTGTAAGCTTCCGGGAAGGTCACATTGACATCGATATCTTCATTGACTCTGGCACCGATTAACTGGTCTTCAAAGCCCGGAATAAAGGAACCGGATCCGATGACTAACGGATAATGTTCACCTTTACCGCCTTCAAAAGGTACTCCATCACAGAATCCTTCAAAGTCCAAATCAACCTGGTCACCTGTTTTAACAGGGCGGTCTTCTGAAATCGGAACATAGGTTGTCTGTCGGCGTTTCTTTTCAGCAATGGCTGCTTCTAAATCCTTATCTGTGATTTCAAAAGAAGGACGAACGACTTTGATTTCCTTATAAGTTCCTAATGTCACATCCGGACGTGTTGCCACAGTAGCGCTGTAGATAAAATCTTTACCGTCTTCATTTTGAAGAACACGGATCTCCGGAGTAGAAACTACTTCTTCTTCCATGGAATCAATAGCTTCGGTACATGTTTTACCGACCATTTCGTTTAAATCCTCTTCTTTTTCAGAAGCAGGAACGGTAATTGTGATAATACGTATATTCTTATCTGGTTTTTCTATTGTAAACTGCATAATAATCTCCTTTGCACGATATTCATTCTAACATGGAGTAATGAAAATGGATATAATGGAATTAGGTGATTTTATGAATATTAATCAATTAACAACCACATTCACAAAGAAAAGAAAAAATCGGGAATTAATTCCCTTAATGACTACATGGGGTGAAAAGGTATTGGAAGATTCCAGGGATCCAAATTATATTCCGTTACCTGAATATCCCCGTCCTCAGATGCAAAGAGAGAGCTATCTCTGTTTGAATGGCTGGTGGGATTATTCTATCAGTACCGGTAAGGAAGGAAAAATATTAGTTCCGTTTTCTCCGGAAAGTAAATTATCCGGTGTAGAACATATCTTGATGCCTAATGAAGTATTGAAATATAGAAAGTCATTTACATGGGATAAGAAAGAAAATAAGCGGGTATTGTTACATATCGGTGCCTGTGACCAATGTGCTTCCATTTTTTTAAATGGGGAATATTTGATGTTTCATGAAGGTGGATATCTTCCTTTTACCGTGGATTTAACCGACTACATCCAAAAGGAAAACGTTTTAGAGATTCAATGCACGGATGGTACCGACACCAATTGGTATTCCAGGGGCAAACAAAAACTGTCTCCTAAAGGAATGTATTACACAAGTCAGAGTGGTATATGGCAGACGGTATGGATTGAAGAGGTTCCTGAAAAGTATATTGAGAATATTAAGATTACACCGTTAAGTGATTTAAAGAGTGTGTATATTGAGGTATTCCCAAAAGATTTACCTTTTACAGCGCAAGTTGCGGATGGTTTAATCCAATACTCCAAATCCGGTGTAGGATCTTTATGCCTGAATTTAATGAGTCCAAGGTGCTGGAGCCCGGAGGATCCTTATCTTTACGATATTACCATTAAAACAGACCAAGATAGAGTAACCTCCTACTTTGGCTTGAGATATTGTTCGGTACAGAAAGATGAAAAGGGAATCAATCGTTTCTTCTTAAATGGTAAACCTTATTTCTTAAATGGACTGCTCGATCAGGGATATTATCCGGAAGGATTATATACGGCACCAAATGATGAAGCGCTTCAATTTGACATTAAGGAAATGAAGAAAGCCGGATTTAATCTGCTTCGTAAACACTGCAAGTTAGAGCCTGCTTTATGGTATTACCATTGTGACAAACTTGGCATGTTGGTATGGCAGGATATGGTACCCGGAGGTGAACATTGGTCCGATATGGCAGTAACTTACTTACCGACCGTTTTGACCGGTTTACAGAAAAGAGAACCTTCCTTAAAGGCGGTAGGAAGACTCAATAAACAGGGAAGAGATTTCTTTGAAAAAGAAATGGAAGATACAATCAATGCTCTATATTCTTTTCCTTCAATCGTAACATGGGTGTTGTTTAATGAAGGCTGGGGACAATTTGATACCAAACGCTTATATGAAAAGTTAAAGAAGTTAGATCCAAACCGTCCTGTCGATGCAGCCAGCGGCTGGTTTGATGTCGGTGTATCGGATTATCTCAGTGAACATAACTATTTTAGAGAATTAAAAGTATATTTGGATTCCAAACGAGCTTATATTCTTTCCGAATACGGAGGAGTAGCCTATCCGGTTAAAGACCATGTTTCTTTAGAATCCAATTATGGATATGGAAAGGTGCAGGCACAGGAAGAATTTCTTTCAAAATTTGAATCCTTAATGCATCAGATTGAAAAACTGAAAGAAGAAGGACTGGCCGGAGCCATCTATACCCAGGTCAGTGATATCGAAGAGGAAACCAATGGCATTCTAACCTATGACAGAAAGGTTAATAAGCTCTATGACAAATGAGAAGCAATTGGATGCCTACTACAACAAATTTAATGAAGATAAGCGTCTAAAGACCAAACATGCACAGGTCGAATTTCGTACGGCTTTAAAATATCTGGAGAAAATTCTGGAGAATAAAACCAATCCGAAAATATTGGATGTAGGTGCCGGTAAAGGAGCATACAGCGGATATCTGTTTGAAAAAGGATACGATATTA
>CACYBS010000329.1 GCA_902772725.1 Erysipelothrix rhusiopathiae | reverse complement strand
GGCTAAAGAACCACTGTTAAATTATGTTAAGAAATAAAACGGAAA
The DNA here is from genome assembly GCA_902772725.1 of Erysipelothrix rhusiopathiae. Classification (GTDB taxonomy): domain Bacteria; phylum Bacillota_I; class Bacilli_A; order Erysipelotrichales; family Erysipelotrichaceae; genus RUG11795. The sequence goes on along the minus strand of CACYBS010000329.1, from coordinate 3,276 downwards.
ACATTTTACATATAGGCTGTTTTCCGTTTTTATTAACATAATTATTTTCTCAACATAAACAAAATTATGTTGATATAAACATAATTTCATGAAAAAAAGCCATCCAAAGATGGCTACATCACCTGATCAACTACTGTAAAGCCTCTGTTGGCAACACAGTTTTCAACCGCATCCAATTCATCGGCAGTAAACACAAACACCGGCTTACCGGATTGTCTTCCGAATGTTAAATATACATAGTCGATATTGATATTACTGTCTTTTAAAACTTTCAACAGCTTGTTAAAGCTTCCAACCTCATCGGTGGATTCCACACCGATCACATCTCTGGTAGAGCAGGTATATCCTTTGGCTTTCAATACTTCCATGGCCTTATCTACATCCGATACAATCATACGGATTACGCCATATTCCCCGCCATCATTGGTCAAAAAGCCGGAAATATTAATATCAGCATCTGCTAAAACCGAGGTAATACTTTCCAATACCCCTTTTTTATTTTCTACTACAATTGCGATTTGTTTCATATCAAATTCTCCTTTTATGCAGAAATTCTAACACAATTTAAACAGAAGGCAATTGTTATGGCGGCTTAATAATTTATTCAACTTTATTCATCTTATATCCAACCCCGATATGGGTTTGAATATAAGGAGTACCGGTATTCGTTTGAATTTTCTTGCGGAGGGTTGCCATAAATACCCGCAAAGAGCTGATTTCGCTGTCCGTTGCTGCTCCCCATATTTTCATCGTGATGTATTTATGCGTTAACACCTTTCCTAAATTCTGGGCAAGAAGGCTTAAAATCTTATACTCCAGAGGTGTAATATGAATTTCTTCATCATTGATGTATACAATTCCGGCACTGTAATCAATCTTTAAATTCCCATTCACAAATATCGGAGATTGAGATCTGTCGCTTTGAATATAGTTAAGACGTCTCTGAGTAGCACGAATGCGGGCCAAAAGCTCATCTACAGAAAACGGCTTGGTAATATAATCATCCGCTCCGGCATCTAAGGCATCGATTTTTTCGGTATCATCCGTGCGTGCTGAGATGATGATAATAGGCATCCGGCTCCATGCCCGAACCGTAGAAATGACTTCGGTTCCATCCATATCCGGCAGCCCCAAATCCAACAACATAATATCAGGGGCATGTGAAGCAGTCTCCATAATGGCAGATTTTCCGGTCGATGCACTGATGTATTTATAATCGTGGGTTTTTAATGTGGTCACAATTAGATTTAAGACCGGTGCATCATCCTCTACTACAATAATGGTTGGCTTATTCATAGGCTTCTACCTCTTTTCCTTTTAATACAAATGTAAATACAGCACCATGCGGATGATTATCCGATACGGTAATGGAACCTCCATGGGCATTTAGAATACTCTTACATAAGGCCAGTCCTAATCCCGTGCTTCGAATATTATCTCCTTTTGGATTATTTACCGAATAGAACATATCAAAGATTTTTGACTTTTCCGTATCCGGAATACCCGGACCGTCATCCTTGATCGATACATATACCTGATCATCCTGACAATCCGTAGAAATCCATATATGCGATCCCTTCGGTGTATATTTAATCGCATTATTAACAAGGTTAATAATAACCTGAACAATTAAATTGGTATCCATTTCCACCAGAAACATCTTATTCTGCTCTTCGACAATGATTTGATGATCCTTAGGATCAATGTGGCGAAGCGCCTCTTCAATCACATCATTGATCAATTCCTGTGAAAGACGGATTCCCATCTGATCACTTTCAATCCGCGATATCGACAACAGGTTTTCCACCAGCTGAATCAGCCATACCGAATCATCATAGATATCCGAATATAGTTGATGCCGCGTTTTGGCATCAATTAAATCCTCCCTTTGAAGAAGATTGCTGGCATTGCCGGAAATCGAAGTCAGCGGTGTTCTAAGATCGTGCGAAATCGTTCGTAATATATTGGCTCTGAAATGTTCATTTTCCGCTTCGATCATCGCTTCTTTTCTTGCCTGGGCATTGATTCCATTTTTGATGGCGATGGCACAGATATTCAATATAGATACAATAATTCCCGTCTCATATACATCCATATAACGCTCTTTCTGCCGAATGCCAAAGACACCGAAGATGCTCTCATTATCATGTACCGTATAATATGTATAATTCGCTTTTGGATACTGTCTAGTATTGTTGCCAGACTTTGCCGCATTTTGAAGCGTCCATAATGCGGCTGCCTTATCTTCCTCGTTTTGATCAGGCAGGCTGTCTGCATCATAAGGATAAAAACGAAAGTTTGATAATTCATTTTGGTTGTTTTCATACACCACGATATCTGTCTTTAAGAACGTAGATAGATGGTTGGCTGTACTTGAGAGTATTTCATCTATTGATTCTGCCTTTTGAATATTCTGGCTTTCATCAAACAGAATCTTTAAACGCTGGGCCGCCTGATTGGCACTGTGCGTATGAATTTTAAGCTGGTGGGCAATATTGGATGTAATGACAGAAATAATAAACATAACGACAAAGGTAATCCAATAATCCTTATTGTAGACCCGAAGTGTAAACCGGGGATCGGTAAAGAAATAGTTGAACACAAATACCGTTAATAAAGAAGCACTCATTCCATACAAGAGATGTGAAGTCATTACAGATATGACAAGTATTCCCAGAATATATATGGAAATAACACTTTCGTTACTGAGATGAACATATTCAAAAAACATGCCCACTAAGGTTGCGATAGTAAGGGTTGCCAAAAGAATAGCTAAATCTTTAAATCGGAATGAAAACTTCGAAGTAAAATTCAAAAATGGATTCTGTCTTTTCGGTTCTCCCTTAGGATCCGGTATCACATAAATATCTATACCGGGTAAAGAGCTGCTTAGTTTTTCTATGAAGCTCGGGCCTGATAAGAAAGATCTGGAATAGGTATTCGATCTTCCTAACACAACCTGGGTGACCCCTGTCAGCTTACAGTATTCGGATATCTCATAAGGAATATCCTGTCCATACATAATTTCAACGTTGGCGCCTAACTGTTTGGCAAGATTCATATTCTGTTCCAAACGGTTACGATCAGCATCCGACAACGTATCCTCCAATGTAGTTTGAATATATAAAGCGCTGAATTTGGCATGAAATGCCTGCGCTATACGGGCTGCTGCACGAATACTCAAACTGTTTGAAGGAGATGACGACAAGCATACAAGCACTCTTTGGTCACGATTCATTTCTTGATTCATCTGCATAGACATATCCTAACTGTTTT
>CACYBS010000328.1 GCA_902772725.1 Erysipelothrix rhusiopathiae | reverse complement strand
CTGCAAGGTCTGGACGGTAACGCCATTATACTTGATCTCCGCTGTGAGCGTGGCATTCATCAAATCGTGATTGGGATCACGAACAATTAGGCAGTGACCAACAGATGGATAGTTGCGGATGAGAAGATTATAACCGGTATTATAGTAATTGTCGGACAAACTCCATGATACGGTCACACCACTTGGCAAATTCACAACATCATACTGACCTGATGTATAGACTAATGGGGGACCGACTATCTCACTGGCGGAAAGGGCGGAACAGACTGCGGCGTAGGCATTAAGCAGTCCGTAACCAACGTAAGTATTCCAACCTGAAGCGTTATATGAATACCCTGACGGCTTGGTGCACGTACTTCTTAGTTTACTCCTTATCTGACTTGGGGTTAATGTTGGATTAACTGACAGCATAAGGGCTGCTACGCCTGATACTTGTGGGGCAGCGAAAGAAGTGCCGGAATCAGTAAAATAACTATTGTAACCACTGCTATAGTCTGTACTCTTGATATTTTCACCTGGAGCAATTAAATCTATCCCATTTCCATAGTTAGACCAATAACATTTTTCATTTGATTCATTTGAAGCTCCTACTGCAATAGTATAGTTATGAGAGGCAGGGAAAGGTAAAGATGAACTGCTCCCATTACCGCTTGCACAAACAATAGTGACACCACTATTGTAGGCATATGTTATAGCCTGATCCAACGCATCGTTATACCCGCCTCCAAAACTCATGTTTACTACTTTTACGCCTTTACTGACAGCATCTTCGAGCGCAGATATTACTTGGTCATTAGAGTAGTTAGTTCTGTACGGGATAATTGTTACTCCTACAGAGTTATTTCCTCCCGCGACACCAGCAATGCCAATATAATTGTTTGTTTTCGCGCCAAGCACTCCAGCGACCATTGTACCATGCCTGGCCCCCGTTGTTGAAGGGCATACATTATCTACATAATCATATCCTTCATATGGACTTAAATTTGATCCTAAATCTGGATGAGTAGAGGATACTCCATTATCAATAACAGCCACTTTTATTGTTGAAGAGCCTGTTGTGATATTCCAAGTATCATAAATGTTTATCGCATTCAAATACCATTGATCACTAATATAAGTATCGTTAGGTGTCAGATACGGAATATAATAAGCATTATAATCAACAAATTCAAAATCTCCTGTTTGCTTAAGATATGATGTATAACTGTCCAGTTCTACACTATCAGGAACAAAGACTCTAATAATTCCTGATGGTGATGGTTTAGACCCTTTAATACCTTCTCTTAGGTTTATCCCAGACTTGAGTTTTGCTAGCAACAATTTGCTATCAACTTTATAAGTTTGGTTACCTTCCACAATATAATAGCCATTATTACTATTCTTAAGTTTTGCGTTTGAGATTTGAGCATTCCCAAAAACACAAAAATGAAAAACGAAAAACAATAAAACCAACCGTCTCATTCTTCTACTTCAATAACATTAACAGATACTTCATTTGCCTCAACTTTTGGATATAGTCCCCAATAATACACACGCAATAATGCTGCAGGGTAGTATCTATCTTTAGGTTCACTAACATATAAGTTGAGTAGCAAACGCCCTTTTTCGAATACAAGTTCCTTTTTCTCTAACTTATACAACAAATGCGGGAATACTTCCTTACCGACAATCAGAGAATTCTGCTGGAAATTAATATCGGGTAATTCTTTATCACCTGAATAAATATCTTGAAGTTCTTTTCTACTATGGATGATCTGACAGACACTTTCATCGAAATTAAAACCAACAAAGAATCCATACGTATCTGTAGTTAAATGCAGTTCCGAATTAAAAAAACTCGAGATATCCTCATATCCGTCAACCACCACAACAGGGTTTATAATGACTTCCTCAGATGATTCATTTTTCACCCTTTCATCCTCATCATCACTGCTGCACGCACAGAACATTCCGAGCGAAAGCAGTACACCTAAAAGAAACACTTTTTTTTTCATGATAAAACCTTTTTATGTTAATAATCTGCATGATATAGTTGAGACTTATTGTTGTTCTCTACCCATTAAATGAATTAAGAGTGAAAACCTTGATTGAGGAGGCAAATATTTAACATG
>CACYBS010000327.1 GCA_902772725.1 Erysipelothrix rhusiopathiae | reverse complement strand
AGAAGTTTTCAACCATGTCTTCTACTTTAGCCTGGATTGCATCTGTTCCCGGCTTCAGTAATTTACGAGGGTCATAACCCTTACCGGCCTTGTCTTTACCAGCTTCTACATATTTACGAGTAGCTGCTGCGAACTCTAACTGTAATTCAGTGTTAACGTTAACTTTAGAAACACCTAAAGAGATAGCCTTTTTAACCTGTTCCTGAGGGATACCGGAACCACCGTGTAATACTAATGGTTTACCGTTTGTAGCCTTCTGGATTTCAGCTAAACGATCGAAGTTCAAACCTGCCCAGTCTTCAGGGTATGGTCCGTGAATGTTTCCGATACCAGCTGCTAAGAAGTCAACGCCTAATCCAGCGATTGTTGCGCATTCTTCCGGATCAGCTAATTCACCGTTAGAAGTAACGCCGTCTTCAGTACCGCCGATACCACCAACTTCACATTCAACAGAAATGCCTTTTGAATGAGCTAATGCGATGATTTCTTGAGATTTAGCTTTGTTTTCTTCGAAGTCATAGTGGCTTCCGTCGAACATTACTGATGTGAATCCAGCTGCGATACAAGCTTTAGCGCCTTCATATGATCCATGGTCAAGGTGAAGAGCAACCGGTACAGTAATGCCTAAGTTGTCATGGATGTTTTTAACCATTGCTACAACGTTGTCCCAGCCCTGCATGTATTTGCCGGCACCTTCAGAAACTTCCAAAATAACTGGAGATTTCTTAGCTTCAACGCCCTTCAAAATAGCGATGATCCATTCCATGTTATTGATGTTGAAAGCACCAATTGCGTAATGACCTTCATGAGCCTTGTTGATCATTTCAGTAGCAGATACTAACATAATTATATTTCCTCCTTTATGTTAAGAATTCTGAATTTATTGTACCCTATTTGATAATATTTTTAAAGTATTATCGTCTTGTTTTTCCTGTCAAACGGACAGGAGAGGACAGAGTTCGGATTCGTTCCATAATACGCATAACCGGTATCTGATTATTCGCCTGCCGCTCCAGATTATATTGTCTTTCCAATTCAGAAAGTGAATAATTTGATGTAAAATAAGTCTTTTTATTTTTTGACATTCTCTCATCCAAAACCGGTAAAAGGATTTCATCACGCGTCCATGCTGAGATTGCTTCTGCCCCGATATCATCGAGAAATAAGACATCTGCATGACGTAATTTGTTGAGAAGATCTGCACGATATTCATTATCTTTCATGTTCATTCGAATATCAGCCATAAGCTGCGGAACCTTCACAAAAGAAACCCGCTTTCCCTTTTTGGCATAGTCATTGGCAATTCCAATCATCAAATATGTCTTACCTACACCGGGCTGGCCATAGAGATAAATCCCTTTTTTATCATCAATGGATTGTGTAACCGCTACATATGCCTGCAGATATTCTCTGGATTCATTAGAAAGATCAATAGAGCGGTAGTCAATTTGATATTCTGACTCGGAAAGGTGCGATACACGATAATTCTTTTCATGTGTCCTTTTCTGTGAGTACAGATCCAGATATCGGCAGTCAACATATTGTTCTTCAGGATATCCCGACTCATCGATCACAAGTGTCTTCAAGCGTCCTTCCATCGGTTGACGGCAATATTCCAACCCCTGGCAGCCCTCGCATTTCTCCACTCGTTTGAGCCACTCATCCAATTGTTCCGCATTGGCCTCAATAAAGGATACAGGTAAGCCATACCGCCTGCAAAAAGACTGCACCAATGCGTTTTTCTTCAAAACTTCAATTTTCTGAAGGCGCAATTCCATCTGTTCCTCATTTAAAGGCCAGTTAAAATTCATATTCGGCATCTTATGACCCCTTTCTTTGCAGCTCTAAAGCTTTTTTCAATAAATCTTCATCCGGTTCTGTACTCTCTGTAATGCTGTACCAATCCGGTAATTCCGGTTCTTTCTTCTGATTTGTTTGTTGAATATTCTGTAACGCCTTTTCTTTGGAATCAATTTTTAAACGCATCCAGCTTGCGGCCACTTTTTCCACAAAAGAGGCATTGAGCCTTTGATTGGTTCGCTCTAAAGAAAACTCAATTAAGACATTCACAACTTCTGCCGGCAGCTTATATTCTGTCACCAATTTCTCGATTAAGCGCCTTTCCGGTGCCGCAACCGGCATTCCGCCCTGTTTATAGGATAAAAACTGTACAGGACCTAAACTGTATGGATCCTTGGAAGCAGTAGTTACCTTTTTGTTGGCAAAGACCAGTGACTTCAATTTTTCCTGATCAAATACACCCGTATGAGGATTGATGGAACGCTGTACATATTTTTTCATCTCCACCGCATCGATTCCATAGATAGATGCTAACTCGGCAATCTTATTCAAATTATCTTTCGTTCTTAACCGCATTGGAAAAATGCGGTTCATTCCCTGTAAAAAGGTATCAAAGTCAAATGCTGCAGCCATCTTTTCATTGTTATGATATGAATTCGAATAAGCTTCTTCCTTCCGGTCATTCCATGAATCCAAAATGCTGATATCAAAAGGTTCGCTGATTTCATGCATCGATTCTGAAATATCTAAAGAAGTTAAACAGCTCATTTTAATGCGGTCAAATTGAGCAGATCCGATTTCATTTAATAAGATGCGGCTGTATGTATCATGCGCAAAGAAAGACTTCGCATCAAGCGGACAGTACATAACAATAAGCCACTCACTTTTGATTCCGTCATAATATGTTTTCGCTAAACTGTATTGTTCCAGTTTTTTACGCGCTGCATCAAATCCGGTATTGGTAAAACGGATATGCCGGATAAAAGATTCCAAATCTTCTTTCTGCCCGAATGAACTTCTTAAAATCATATATAAAAGAATGGCATCTTTTCCTAAAATCGGATAATACAGACGCATTAAGTCATCCATCCAGTCAACATTCCATAGCTTGTCTTTTTGAATTTCTATACTTCCTTTAAGCTCCATGGAGGCTTTCCTCCAAACCCTTTACAATCTGTTTACGTAACTCATCAATAGTTCCATTATTGAAGATTACGCGATGGCTTTGTGCCATTTTCTTTTCAGGAGGAAACTGAGCATTCCATCTTGCCAAAGCCTCTTCTTTTGAAACATTTCTTCCCTTCTGAAGTCTTTCAAGAGCTACTTCCCTGTCAGCAACGATACACCAAACCTCATCAAAATGAGACTTTGCCCCTATTTCAAACAACAACGGTACTTCCACAAAAACCAACGGTGTCTTCTGCTTAGATGCCCAACAATCTATTTCTTTAAAGATCAAAGGATGAAGGATAGATTCTACTTTTTTTCGTAGATCTTCATTACTGAAGATGATGGATGCCATTTTCGGCTTATCAATTTCACTTTGCTCATCCAGAAAATTCAAACCATTTTCTAACAATCCCAAGTATCCCGGATGATCTTTTTCAAGTAATTCTCGATTGACTACATCACAATCAAGAACCGGATAGTATTCACGAATAATAGAACCGGCCATAGACTTTCCGGAGCCCATTGAACCTGTTAGACCGATTACTTTCTTTTTTGACAATTTCGGCATATGTACGTCCCCCTTTGAGAAACTTTTGTCTTTATAATGGTATTCCCGCATTCAGGGCACATTTGGTCTTCTTTTCCATGAACGCGAAGTTGCAGTTGGAACCGTCCGGTTACTCCCAAAGAAGAAGTATACGAACGTATCGTCGTTCCACCGGCCTTCATAGCCCCCTGAATGATTTTTTTAGCATAGTAAACAATGTTGTCACAATCTTTTTTCGATATACGATAGGCACGAGAACGCGGATCTAACTTTGAACGGAATAATATCTCATCCGCATATATATTCCCGATTCCCGCTATGATCGATTGATCAAGAAGGATTGCCTTAATATTCATTTTTTTTGAATGAATCTGATGATATAAGTATTCTCCTGTCACCTTTTCATCCAATACATCCAATCCTACATTTTTCAAGCAGGCAAGTGAACTTTTATCCTCTGTTTTTGGATACAGATACATTCTGCCAAATTTTCGCGTATCCTCGTAACATAAGTAACAATCTCCCAGATTAAACACGGCATGGATATGTTTTAAATTCTCCGGATAATCCCGCATGATATAAAACTTACCTTCCATACGAAGATGTACGATCAAATCATAGTCATCAAGCTCAAAGCCCAGATATTTTCCAATACGATAAAATTTATGAAAAGTCTGACCTTTTAATGCATCACAAAAAATATATGGATCTGAGGTTTCAATCAGCTTGGGATAGAATACCTCTGCCTTCTCAATAGTTAATCCCTTGATATTTCTTTCCAGCGTCGATATGACAGTCTGGACTTCCGGTGCTTCCGGCATTATTTGGCCTCATACCAGCTTTTGCCGAAATTGGCATCCGCTTTTAAAGGAACCTTTAATTTCATGGCATTTTCCATCGCTTCCTTAACCAGGTTCATCATCAAATCCTTTTCATCTTCATAAACCATAAAGATTAATTCATCGTGGATCTGCAGAAGCATTTTTGATTTCACATTGGCTTCTTTCATAGCCTTATCACAGCGGATCATCGCAATTTTAATCAAATCGGCAGCGCTGCCCTGAATCGGTGCGTTCATAGCCGCTCTTTCCCCAAACTGACGGGTTAAGAAGTTCTTATCGCGAATTTCCGGAATCTGACGTCTTCTGTTGAATAAAGTGGTCACATATCCATTCTCACGGCACTGGTCAATTACCTTATCCATGTAATCTTTAATATTGGAATAAGATTCATAATAAGCATCGATAAACTGTTTGGCCTGAGCTCTGGAAACACCCAGCTGTTCCGATAGTCCGTGGGCAGACTGTCCGTAAATAATACCGAAGTTTACCGTCTTTGCGGTTCGGCGCATATCCGATGTCACTTCATCGGATGGTACCCCGAATATCAATGTTGCCGTACGATTATGAATATCTACATCTTCATTGAAGGCCTCCACCATATGTTTCTCATCTGCCATATGCGCTAACATCCTTAATTCGATCTGAGAATAATCGGCAGAGAGATAAACGGTTTTTTCCGGAGCTACAAAAGCCTTGCGGATTTCTCTTCCTGCTTCATCCCGAATGCTGATGTTCTGTAAATTCGGTTCACTGGAAGACAGACGACCTGTCTGGGTCATCGTCTGATTAAAGGTAGTATGTATTTTACCATCCGATTGGATATGTTTCTTTAATCCTTCAATATAGGTCGAACGAATCTTGGCATATTTACGATATTCTAACAGGCAGTCGATGATTGGATGTCTGCCGCGCATTTTTTCCAATACATCCGCTGAAGTGGAGCGTTTCTTTCCGCCACCGGAAAGATTTAACTCATCAAATAAAACAGCTGCCAGCTGTTTTGGAGAATTGATATTAAATTCCATATTCGCGTAGCGGTAAATCTGTGAAGATAATTCCTCCAGTTTATCCTGAATGACAACACCCTGCTCGTTTAATATGTTTTCATCAATATCCATCCCCTCTTTTTCCATCTCATATAGAATGGAAGTAAGAGGAAGCTCAATATTTTGATACAAATCCATCATTTCCTGATTTTTCAGCTCATTAAAAATTGATTCGATTTTGGTGCTTAGCTGTTCACACCAGGATGCATATACCGGGATCATTCTTTTCTTGGACCAGGCACCATCTTCTTTCGATTTCAATGATAAATCATGGATTGATTCCGGCAGACGGATTGACATAGCCTCTACCAGAGCATCCGTATTGGTCGCCTGGGAATGAAGTAAGAAGCCTGCTAAATGAAGATCTTCTTTAAATACCGCCTGTGGGAAGCCATAGCGGTCTAATATATGAAGCATCATTTTGACATCCCATGTTCTTAAAGTCTTTTCATTTTTTAACATGGAAATAAAAGATGAATCCTCCAGGGCATCATTGGCCTCTATATAATATACGTTAGAATCTGCACTTGCGACAAAACCATGAAGCTTTGTCTGTAAAAAAGACTCATCAGAGCAAACAGCCATCAATAATAAGTCCTTTGTATCCATATCCGGCCACTTTGTGACTTGAACAACATCTTTTTTCTTTTCCCGCTTCTTTTCATTTGTCATGAAAGAACGCATTTCATACTTTCTAAAGAAGTCATTTACACCCGGATCGGTTCCGTCATATGCCAGATCGGATACCTCGATCGGAAGATCCATTTTTGTGTAGATGGTAGCTAAATCCTTTGACATAATGGCTTTGTCATGGTCTTTTTCCAGCTTTTCTTTCAGCTTTCCTTTGATTTGCGAAATATTCTCATAGACATTTTCAACAGAGCCATATTCGCTGATCAGACGAAGCGCCGTTTTTTCTCCGACACCGGCAACACCCGGAATATTATCACTGGCATCGCCCATCAAACCTTTTAAATCAATCATTTGGATTGGTTTTAAGCCATTATATTTTTCACCGAAACCTTCGGTATCCAGTACTTCCATTTCCGTGATACCTTTGCGCATCAACAATACATGGGTGGTATCATCAATCAGCTGAAGAAGGTCCTTATCTCCGGTCAGAATTGTTGTCATGAGTTCCGGATGCGACTTAGCCATAGAACCGATAATATCGTCTGCCTCAAAGCCTTCCTTTTCGTACCGGGTGATTCCGGCTGCATCCAAATATTCACGGATGATAGGAAACTGGACAGCCAATTCTTCATCCAATGGTTTTCTTGTCCCCTTATATGCTTCATACGTTTCATGGCGGAAGGTTGGCTTACCGGCATCCCATGCCACCATGATGGCATCCGGTTCAATTTTCTCAATTGCCTTATTTAACATCAATATAAATCCATATACGGCATTGGTTGGTATGCCGTTGGAGGTAGTCATATTTCGAGAATTCAACGTTCCGTAATATGCTCTGAAAAGCATTGCGTTACCGTCAATCAAAAGTAATTTTTCCATTTTATTCACCGCATTTCTAATAGTAGTATTGTAGCACAAAAAAAGGAATGAGACCCCTCTCATTCCCTTGACTAAGCAGTTTGATTAATTTTTCGATGTTCGCGAAGTGTGATCCAGCGATCCAGCAGCTCTTTTAAATAAATCAGGGCTAAAGCCGCAATGCCGTTGATGATAAAGCTCTTCATTCCAAAATACAAAACCCATTTTGAAAAAGAAACATTCATGCGTCCGCTTAGGGAAAACCAGATAAACGGAAGAACTTCTACCAGCACCAGCATACCTAAGCACACAAGAAATCTTTCGACTACATCCTTGCGAAACGGAATCAAGCCAACAAACCCTGTCAAAAAGGTATATAGGATCATATGGATTGGTAAAGAATTAGTCATAAACAAATCCGTGAGTAATCCGCATGTCATACCAATCAGCATACGGTCCTGCATATCCAAATCCATCACCACAAGAATCAGCATCAAAAAGCAAAGGTGCGGAACATAGGAAAACTGCTGATATTGAAAATCGACCGGAAACGCAAAACAGATAAAATTATCTACAAAAGCAAGAGCTGCAAGAACAATTGCCCATACCCTTACTTTCATGAACCTTTTTCCTCATTTCCAATTACGACACAATAGTTAAAGCTCATAATATTGGAAGCCGGTCGAACATAAACGGTGGAAATGATCGCATCATCATTCATTACAATTTCCGTTACCGTTCCTACATAAATTCCGCTAGGATAATTACCGCCTTTTCCGCTGGTTGCCACGCGCTGTCCGGATGTGACAGTCGCATCGTTATCAAATAAAGATACACAATACGCATTCCGTTCGGTGTCATAGGACTGCAGCACACCTTCAATGGTCGTACCATCCTCTAATGACATCTTTACAGCGATATCATTGACAAGATCACCGCTGGTAAGTAAGCGCACCGTACTTGTATGAGAACCCGCCTTTTCAACTAAACCGATGGCACCTTCACTGGTTGCCACCAGCATATTCTCAACAACGCCTTCTTTGGAACCGGCTGAAATGGTAATGGTCTGCATCCATGCACTGCTGTTACGGGAAAGAACCGCACAGCTGATAATGTTTGCGTCCGGAAGCGTACCTTTTAAATCAATCAGTTTTTCCAACTCTTCGTTTTTATTACGCTCTTCTTCATACAGTGTTTGATAACTTCGCTGCTGAGCCAGCTGTTCATTAAGGTATTTGGCATCATCGTGGGCATGCCATAAATTTGCCATATCCCTGAAAATGCTTCCCAGTGATTGTAAAGGATAATCAATTAAACCATATTTAATATATGTCCATGCCGTCTGCCCTGCATTTGAGATGGAATTCTGCCGAAGTCCGAGCATCAGGCAGCTAAACAATAGTAAGCATATATTGATTGTCAGCAGTTTGCGTTGAAATCGAGTGAATCTATTCATACTTCCTCCAAATCTAAAGTTTATTATATCTGTATTTTAGATGTGTTTCAATCCAGATATTTAGCCTGTCGGAAGGAAAAAGACTTGTTGTGCCCTACAATAATGTGGTCTAAAAGAACAATACCCATCATTTTTGCGATTTTCTTTATTCTTTTTGTCGAGTCTATATCACTTTGAGATGGCGAAGGATCCCCGGAAGGATGATTATGAATCAAGATGACAGAATATGCGTTTTTTACAAAGGCTTCCTTAAATATGTCTCTTGGATGAATGGTGCTTTCATTTAATGTTCCTATAAATAAAGTACGATGAGATAAGATATTTCCCTTGGTATCAAGGAATACCGCAACAAAATGTTCACGGTCCAGCCAGCCGTATTCCATTTCAAACCAGCCGATCAACTGGTCCGGATGAGTAATTCTTGTTCGATAGACCTGAGTGCGCAGTGCTCTTTTACAAAGTTCAATACCGGATAATATTTTTAAGGCCCTTGCCTCACGAATTCCGGATATCGATGTTAAATCCTCCACTTTCATGCCGTAAAGATTTGCCAGATTATCACTTTTATCGAGTAAATCCTGCGCAATATCAAAAACCGATCGATTGTGACTGCCTGACCCCAATAAAATTGCCACCAGTTCCAAATCACTTAAAACACCAAACCCAAATCTAAGTGCTTTTTCGCGGGGACGTGACTCCATGCTCATTTCCTGTATTTTCATTTAACGTTCCTCCATTGTCAGAAAATTTGACATTTCTATAATTCTAAATACGTAAAAATTTTTTAAATGGAAATTTTTAATTTTCGCTTGCAAAGGAATTTAAAGCATGGTAGTATATAGAAGCGCTGATGAGTAGCGTTCGACCTTGAATTCTTGGAGTAGTACTCAAGTGGCTGAAGAGGTGCCCCTGCTAAGGGTATAGGT
>CACYBS010000326.1 GCA_902772725.1 Erysipelothrix rhusiopathiae | reverse complement strand
TCATGCGTAATTACTAGTGGCTTTGTTAAGTTTCTTTATAAAAAACAGAGAAAAATAAGAGTCAGAATAAAAAGTATTCTGACCCTTAACACTTTAAGATTTTCATTTTTCAATCTTTATGATCCAATAACCCAAATCACGGGCTATTCTTTGCGGTTGATATCCCTTTTCCTTAAAATAATTCATGGCGCTTTGGGCTCCATGCTGTTTACGCATCACGATCCAGAATCTTCCCTTCTCGCTTAGGTGCTCCATCGCCTGATCAAATAAGGAATAAATCACTTTCTTGCCGGCACGAATCGGTGGATTCAATAAAATACAATCATAAACACCTTCATCAATGCCATCCGATACACGAATATTTCCTGATAAATGATTTTTTTCCATATTGGATTTGGCCAGCTCTACCGCCTTGATATTCACATCAAGCATTGTGATATCACAATCCCAAAAACTTTTTAGAACAACCCCGATAGGACCGATTCCGCATCCTAAATCTAACACGGATCCATGACATTCATCATTTTTAAGTACTATCTCCAATAACAGTCTGGTTCCGGAATCCAGTCTGTCTTTGGAAAATACACCGGAATTGGAATTTAATTCAAATTCCTTTCCCATAATAGAAAAGGATACCTTTTCAGGAGTATCCTTTACTTGTTCATCGTTTGTAAAATAATGACTCATTACTTAACTGCTGCCAAAACAGCTTCTTTGATGGCTCTTGGAGAAATATCGTACAGATCGTACAATTCATCCGGTTTACCGCTCTGTCCGAACATATCCATAATGCCTAAACGACATAATTTACATGGAGCACCGGTCTCTGCCATAACTTCAGCTACAGCACTTCCAAGACCACCGATAATCTGGTGCTCTTCTACGGTAATAATCGTATCGTGTGTTTTTGCCAGGCTGGCAATCAATTCTGCATCAATTGGCTTGATAGTATGAATGTTCACAAATGTAGGCTTGAAATCCAAATCAGCCAATGCCTTCATGGATTCCTGAACCATAGAACCGGTCGCAATAACAGCTACCTTTTCGCCTTCTTGAAGAACAACACCTTTACCAAATTCAAATTTATAACCTTCCGGTGTAACCTGTTCGACGCCGCTGCGTCCCAAACGAACATAACAAGGTCCCTGGCGGTAGGCGATATCCTGTACAGCCTGATATGCTTCCTGATAATCGCATGGAACGACAACACTCATTCCCGGAATACCGCGCATAAGACTGATATCTTCAATACACTGATGGCTGGCACCATCTTCACCTACGCTGATACCGGCATGGGAAGCGCAGATCTTAACATTTAACTGTGAATAGCCGATGCTGTTACGAATCTGTTCGAATGCACGGCCGGTTGCGAACATCGCAAAAGATGACGCAAATACAATTTTATTAGAAGCAGCTAAACCTGCTGCAACAGACATCATATTCTGTTCGGCAATACCCATATCAAAATGACGTGCCGGATCAACCTTTTTAGCTTCGGCACTTTTTGTGCTGGCAGCTAAATCTGCATCCAGAGCAACGATGTTCTGATCTTTTTTCATCAAGTCTTTTAATGCATCACCAAAAGCGACGCGTGTTGCGATTTTTGCCATATTACTCTGCTGCCTCCAATTCTTCCATGGCAGCTTTGTATTCCTTTTCATTTGGAGCTACACCGTGCCATCCTACATTGTTTTCCATAAAGGAAACACCTTTTCCCTTTACGGTTTCTGCGATAATAACAGTCGGTTTTCCCTTTACTGTGCGTGCTTCTTTATATGCAGCAATTAATTCATCAAAATCATGACCGTCTTTGACATTGATCACATGGCAGTTAAATGCTTCAAATTTCTTATCTAACGGATCCACGTTCATGACATCTTCTGTATTGCCATCAATCTGAAGATGGTTGTGGTCCACAATAATACACATGTTATCCAGCTTAAAATGCGCAGCTGACATTACAGCTTCCCATAACTGGCCTTCCTGACATTCACCGTCTCCGCATAATACATAGATACGGTGATCATTCTTATCTAATTTATTGGCCAAAGCCATTCCCACACCTGTAGAGATACCCTGACCTAAAGAACCGGTACACATATCAATTCCCGGTAAAGTAATCATACTTGGATGTCCCTGAAGACGTGAACCTAATTGACGGAATGTCTTCAGCTCCTCTTTATCTATAAAACCTTTCTCCGCAAATACTGCATATAAAGCAGGACTTGCGTGTCCTTTACTCAAAACAAAACGATCTCGATCCTTGGATGTAAAATTCTGAGTATTAATATCCATTTCTTCAAAAAACAAACTTTCAATAATTTCAGTGGCACTTAAGCTTCCACCCGGGTGTCCACTTTTTGCTAAATACACTTCAGTAACAATGCTTTTGCGAATGCTGTTCGCAATCTTCTTTAACTGTTGATTGTCCATTGTGCTCTCCTTTACGCCAAATCATTCTAACACAAAAACAAATAATGTGGTAGAAAATTAAAAAAAATACAAAAGAAGGTTTGACAAACGTTATATTGTCAAACCTTAATCAATTAATCCTCTTTTTCTACTTCGTAAATTGA
The DNA here is from genome assembly GCA_902772725.1 of Erysipelothrix rhusiopathiae. Taxonomy (GTDB): domain Bacteria; phylum Bacillota_I; class Bacilli_A; order Erysipelotrichales; family Erysipelotrichaceae; genus RUG11795. The sequence goes on along the minus strand of CACYBS010000326.1, from coordinate 7,848 downwards.
AGCACCTAAAGCCGGTACGTTGATTTCAATCATAAACGGCTGATTGTGTCTTGGAATACGGATGGAGTGGCATACCTGTGGAGGTACGTTGATCCATGTTCCGTTGTATTTATCCCATTGAGTATTGATAACTTCTTTATAAGTACCCTTAGTCGGAACACCGAACTGCTGGTGATCATAATGGTTTGTAGAGAAGTTTACTACAAAGAGATAATCCTTCTTTGTTCCCTTACGAACAAAGGAGAATGTATTTTGTGACGTATTGTCCGCATCGATCCATTGGAAGCTGGACCAATCATAATCCTTATAAAAGAACGCATCGTTTTCGGTATACAGCTTACCTAGATCCGCAAAGAAATGTTCAAAAGAATCATGCATAGGATATTGACGTAAGAACCAGTCACAGCCCTTCTTCTCATCCCATTCACGCATCATACCGATTTCATTTCCCATGAAGTTCAACTTTTTACCAGGGTGTGCAAACATGTACGCATAAACAGCACGAGCCTGAGCAAATTTGTCTTCATAGCTTCCCCACATCTTATCGACGATTGTGCACTTTCCGTGAACTACTTCGTCATGAGAGAACGGTAAGATAAACTTTTCAGAATAGAAATAAGCCATTGAGAAAGTTAAATCATAGTGATGATATTGACGATAAATCGGATCGCGTTTCAGATAATTCAATGTATCGTTCATCCATCCTAAATCCCACTTATAGTCGAATCCTAAGCCGCCGTCTAATGTAGATTTTGTTACGTTCGGGAAGTCAGTAGAATCTTCCGCAATCAACATAATCTTACCCTGGTGTTCTTCATTCAACATATAGTTCATACGTTTCATGAAGTTGCAGGCACCTTCGTTAACACCATTGTTCTTATTTCCATGCCAGAAGATCGCATTGGAGATGGCATCCATACGAAGTCCATCGAAATGATAGATATCAATCCAGAAGTTAGCTGCTGACATCAGGAAGGAACGTACTTCTTCTTTCCATAAGTCGAAATTCAATGTACCCCATTCAGAGTTCGCATCAGAATCTTTCTCATATTCGTAAAGATGTGTTCCATCAAAGTTACATAACGCATAATTATCCTTTACAAAATGCACCGGAACGAAGTCCATGATGACACCGATTCCTGCATTATGCAGTTTATTTACGAATTCCATCAATTGATGATTCGTACCTAAACGTGCTGTGGATGAGAAATATCCTGTACATTGATAACCCCATGATCCATCAAACGGATATTCACACAGCGGCATTACTTCAACATGTGTGAAATGATGTCTCTTACAATGGTCGATCAAGTCGTTGATTACTTCCGGATATTTCATGAATTTGTCTTCTTCTTTTTCGATTAATTCTTCAAATTCATCTTTGATCCATGATCCAACATGCATTTCATAAATATTTACCGGAGAATCAAAGTTTTTACTGCGAGCTTCAAGCCATTTGTCATCGGTCCATCCATCAAAGGAAAGATCAGAGATAACGCTGGCAGTATTCGGACGAAGTTCTGAATAGAATGCATACGGATCCGCTTTATCAACAACGGTTCCTCCTGCCTGCGTAATGCGATATTTATAGGAATCGCCTACCTTGGCACCCTTAACAACTGCTTTCCAGATGCCCTGATCATCCTTTTCCATTTTATTCTTAGTTTCGTCCCAGTCATTGAATGATCCGATAACTGAAATGGATTGTGCATTTGGTGCGTAAACCGTAAAGGTTGTGGATTTATTATTAACATGTGCACCAAATAAATTATAAGATTTTAATTCGCGGCCTTCAAAAAAGGCTGTAGTCTTTTTTTGGTCCATATTTTGAGACCTCCTTATTCAACATTTTACAACGATTAATAATAAACAGTAAAGGCAGTTTTCTAAAAATCTCAACTCAAATCCGCATTCACGAAGCCGCTGGAATCAAATACACTGTGAATCTGCTCTTTCAAATAATCAATTGTAAATAATTCACTGTAATATCTCTGGTAGTGTTGAGAGGCAAGTTCTTCCGTATATTTAGAAAAAGGTATCAATTTAAAATTGGTATATCCATATTCAAAATGATTCACAACCGGTGTTATATGCACGTTTTCAAAATGGATACCTTCCTTGTCTTTCACTACATTCACACCCGCTACCGCTCCGATTTCATACATATTCTGGAATTGTTCATCCGCTCTGTCGACCTGGGCAGCACTCGATACAAAGTTACCCAATGAATAGAACACAATCGTTTCCTTACCCTGGGAGTTCACTAAAGTTTCAGCCGGCTGTATGCAGTGCGGATGGTTTCCTACAATAATATCGACTCCCTGCTCGTTCAAAAAAGCTGCGACTTCCGCCTGAACAGGATTGATATCATAAGTAAATTCCGTACCCCAGTGCATAGCTGCGATCACAACATCCGCGCTTTCTCTGGCTCTGGCGACATCCAAAGCTAACTTATCCTGATGCTCCTGGTCAAATTCACCGTATCCGTTTAAGAAATAATTCACACTATAAGGGAATTCGGCATATTGGTTGGTGCCATAGGTATAGGCAAGGATCGCAATTTTGATGCCATCTATTTCTATTACAGAGATATTATTGGCATCCTCTTCATTTGAATAAGCACCGGTATGTCCAATCCCGTTTTGATCCAATATTGATAATGTATTATCCACCCCGGCCTGCCCCATATCGACAGTATGATTGGTTGCGAATGTCATATAATCAATTCCTATGGAAGGATATTGATTGGCGATTTCATATGGCGCATTAAAGGTATAGGCTACACCGCTGATTCCAAGTTCTTCTCCACCGATAGGTACCTCCTGGTTGGCAATTGTCAAATCAGAATCTAAAAGCGGTTTAACCTCATCAAAATAATCACCGAATTGATAATTATCCATAGAATCATACAATCCCTGTTCCCATAAAAAGTCTCCCGTAAACACCAGAGATATATTGGTATCGTCCGACTTTTTGGATTCTTTTTGTTCTGTCTGCGGCTCTGTGTTTACATCCTCTTTGGCTTCGCTGTTCGATCTTGGTAAAAATATTCCTCCGACTGTTATCAAAAAAACTCCGGCTAAAAGTAAGATCATTGCACGTTTATTCATAAGATAGTCAAGCTAATCAGCTTTCCTCCTTTCGTAAATCCCTATTAAATAGTATACACAAAAAAAATCCGATTACTCGGACTTTTTGTTCAACTGCCACTTGCGGTAAGCTTCCCAGATTTCTTCTAACTCCTGTAAAGAATTCATCTGATTCATTTGATTCTTATACGCATGTGAGTCCGGAAGACCTTTTAAATACCATCCTCCAAGACCTCTCATTTCCCGAATGGCAACAGCTTCCCCTTTATAATGAGCAAGATTTTTCGCATGTTTCATGCACCAGTAAATGCGGTCATCCAAAGTAAATTCATGGCTTTGGCCTGTCAGGGAATCCAGACATTCACGGATCAAAAAGGGATTTCCGATAATTCCCCGGCCTAACATCACCGCATCACAACCGGTTTCCATCATCATCCTTTGAAAATCATCAACACTTCTGACATCCCCATTGCCGATGACAGGAATTGACACAGCTTCCTTGACCTTCTTAATATAAGACCAATCCGCTTTGCCATCATAAATCTGCGATCTTGTGCGTCCATGTAAGGCGATGGCTTTAACACCTGCTTTTTCCATAGCTTTGGCCATCTCGACACAATTGATATGCGCCTTATCAAAGCCAAGACGCATTTTTACCGTGACCGGCTTTGAAACGTTTTCCACAATCGCCGATACCAATTGATAAGCATAATCAATGTCCTTCATCAAATAGCTTCCCGCTTTCGCTTTAATGACCTTGGATACCGGACAGCCCATATTAAAATCGATAATATCGCAATCTACCTGCGTATCTAAGTATTTGGCCGCATATACCACCGTATCAACATCGTGCCCGAAAATTTGAAAGCTGACAGGATGTTCTTCGGAATCTACCTTCAACATTTCCATCGTTTTCCCGGATTTGTAGTAAACGGCCTTATCAGAGACCATCTCATTACATACAAGTCCGGCCCCAAATTGACGGGAAACACTTCGAAAGGCTATATTGGATACCCCGGCCATCGGTGCTACGATCACCGGATTATCAATCCGGACATTTCCGATCCAAAAGCCTTTAGGCATTTCTTCTCCTTAAGATTTGAAGTAATTCCGATTCATCAAAATGATATCTTTCATTACAGAAATTACATGTGATTTCAGCACCATGATCTTCCTTGATCATCAAATTCAGGTCTTCGGAAGAAAGTGTCTCTAAGGCAGAAGCCATCCTTTCTTTAGAACATGGACATGAGAAAGATACTTCCTTTGTTTCCAAAACCTGTGCATCTTCAAACATATCTTTTGCGAGCTGGGTTAAATCGGTATCATCATACTCCTGCATGATCGTAGATATCGGTTTTAAGCCCTCTAAAACATGTTCACAGATGGAGATATCTGTCTCGGTGGCATCCGGTAACATCTGTAAGATCATAGCTCCTGCACTTTCAATATTTCCGTTTCTTACCAATACACCAACCGCTACAGCTGTCGGAGTCTGTTCGGATAAAGTAAAGTAATATGTGAAATCCTCACCGATCTCACCGCTGACAAGCTGTACCGTACCCGTAAAGTTTTCCTCCATGTTGAGATCTTTGGTGACGGTAAGGGTACCGTTGGTTCCAACAGCTGCACCGACATTTAAATGCCCGTCTTCTTTATCTTCCACATCAACATGCGGATTTGAGCAGAACCCGCGTACCGTTCCATCGTGATACGCATCCACAATGATCGATCCAATCGGACCGTGCCCGTTAATCGCAATCGTCAACATCTCTTTATCGGACTTCAACATACTTCCCATTAATGAGCCTACCGATAATGTTCTTCCCAGCGCTGCTGAAGCAACCGGATATAAGTCAAATCTGTCTCTTGCCTCCTGTACCAAGTCAGTTGAACGGACTAGATATAAGCGTACTCTTCCTTCACATACAAGTGCTTTACATAATTGATCTTTCATTTCTATACCTCCAAAAGAAAAGACGTTTTCACGTCTTTTTACTCTTTTTTGTCTGAAAATTCGTTTTCTTCAACAACAGGATTTACCGGCTTACCCGTTAATTCATTAAAAGCGTCATCCAAATCCTGCTTCTTAACGCTTTTTGGAACTTCCGGAAGCTGTTCTTCCTGCGGCTTGGATGGTACACTTGGTAATTCCGGTTCATTTGGATTATCGAGCTGACCATATTCCATCAAATTGCTGATTTGTTCGTTAGTCAATGTTTCATATTCAAACAGAGAATGCGCAATTAAATCCAATAAATTGCGGTTTTCCTTTAAGATACGGAAACATTCCGCTTCACATTCATCGACAATCTTACGAACTTCTTTATCAATCTCATCAGCTACGCCATCCGAATAAGAACTTCCCTGTGTATAATCACGGCCTAAGAATACATTTCCTGTCGGATCGGCATATTGGATCGGTCCTAATGAGGACATACCAAACACGCGAACCATGCTCTTGGCAATCTTTGTGAGCTGTTCAATATCATTGACAGCACCGCCGCTGACTTCGCCAAAGACCATCTGTTCGGAACAGCGTCCGCCTAACAGTCCGGTAATCCGGGCCATGTATTCGCTTTGTGTATGGAAATTCTTTTCCTCACGCGGCATCATCAAGTTATATCCGCCGGCTTCACCGCGCGGAATAATGGTAACCTTCTGTACGGTATCGGCAGCTTCTAATTTTAAACCGATCACTGCATGTCCTGCTTCATGATATGAAACAAGCCATTTATCTTTTTCGGTATATTTCTTCGACTTCTTAGCCGGACCCATCATAACACGGTCAATGGCTTCATCAAGATCCGCCATTGTGATTTGTTTTTCATTATGACGTACTGCTAAGATGGCGCCTTCATTTAAGACATTCTCTAAATCCGCTCCCGAGAATCCCGGAGTGCGCTTGGCAAGATTTTCTAAAGATACATCGGATGCCAGCTTTTTATTGCGGGCATGAACTTCCAGAATCTCTTTTCTTCCGCGGATATCCGGTAAGTTAACGGTAATCCGTCTGTCAAAACGACCGCTTCGCATTAATGCCGGGTCCAATACGTCCGGTCTGTTGGTAGCTGCAACAACTACGATTCCGGCATTATCGGTCATACCGTCCATTTCTACAAGAAGCTGATTCAAGGTCTGCTCACGTTCATCGTTTCCGCCACCCATACCGGCACCTCTCTGGCGTCCTACCGCATCAATTTCATCAATAAAGATGATACACGGTGCATTTTTCTGGGCAGTTTTGAACATATCACGTACACGGCTGGCACCGGTACCTACAAACATCTCTACAAAATCCGAACCGGAAATTGAGAAAAACGGCACGTTAGCCTCACCGGCGACTGCCTTAGCGAGTAATGTTTTACCGGTTCCCGGAGGACCTACCATTAGTAATCCCTTCGGAATATGGGCTCCCATATCGGTAAATTTCTGTGGAGTGCGCAGATATTCGATAATTTCTTTAACTTCTTCTTTTTCTTCCTCACAGCCGGCTACATCACGGAAACGAACTTTGACATTGGTCTCCATTCTTGCCTTTGACTTTGCGAATTCAAAAGCTTTATTTGATCCGGATTGACCTGCCATCCTCGAAAACATGAAGTAGAACACAACCGCGATGATGATGAAAGGAATCAACTGAGACAGAATGTTAACCATAACACCATTCTGATTCGGATCCTCAATTGTGATTTCGCCGCCATCTTCTGTCAACACTTTTTCGAGCCATTCCATATTGGCTTCCGTATTAGGAACGATAACACTGTAAGAGACATAATTTTTATTTGAATCTTTATATGTTCCCTTTACGCGAATAATGGAAGAATTGATGGACAATGTGCTGTCATCAAAATCAACATTCTCCGCTTCTTTCTGAAACTGAGAGTAGCTTAATGTCCTTGTTGATCCGGTCGAGCTGTATACAACAAGAGAGATCATTATGCTGATAATAAACAACATTGGCAAATAATTAAGCCATCTTTTCATGCAATCCTCCTATTCATAGATTTCTTCTTTTAAAACCCCGATATATGGAAGATTTCGATATACCTGATTATAGTCAAGACCATATCCCACTACAAATTCATTAGGAATTGTAAAGCCGACATAATCCGCTTCGATATCTACCACACGACGATCCGGTTTATTCAATAAAGACACAATTTTTACATCTGTGGCTCCTCTGTAATACAGTAATTCACGCACAGCCTTTAATGTACGTCCTGTATCTACGATATCCTCTACCACAAGAACCGATCTTCCTTTAACGGAGATATCCGTATCCTTATCAATACGTACATCACCGGTTGAAGTCGTTCCTTCATAAGAGCTGACAGACATAAAATCAATAACACATCCAAAGGTAAAGCGCTTAATCAGCTCCGCCATAAACGGAACGCTTCCTTTCAACAGTCCGATGACCATCGGAATTTCTTTCTTCTCGTTATAATATTTTTCAATCTCTTCTGCAAGTTCAACGCATCTTTTTTCAATTTCTTCTTCGGTAATCAAAACTCTTTCAATATCTGTAGTAATCATTGTCATTCTCCTTAAAGACATCATTCATTGTATCATAAACAAATTCGCTTTAACACTAAAATGTTTGACGTCACATCCCAGTCCCGGTACGAAAATAACCTTGCCGGCACTATTTTCCATAACCAGCCAATGTTTTCGAGAAATACGGTTGATCTTCCTATCAATAAAGAAGCGGCTAAGCGACTTAGTTCCAAAGCGCATCTCAATTTTATCCCCCGGT
>CACYBS010000325.1 GCA_902772725.1 Erysipelothrix rhusiopathiae | reverse complement strand
CTTCTTTCAATATGTAGTCGGTTTTGAATTGCACCTCTAAATCAAGACAAACGCAACCTCGTTAATACGGAGACAGGTAAAGAACCTGCTGCAACAAACTCATCCGGGTATTTAGAATCGTCATGATCTAAAGGATTAAAGCTTCCGAAAGCGGAATGCATAACAGCCGCAAGGAGAGAAAATAAAACCTTCATTCAAAACGAAACTATTATCTAAAAATTAGAAAGTGTAATCAAGAGGAAGGCCCATCTGGTTCTTCTAACTGACTACACACATAGAATACGAGGGAGATAGATTATGTTTGAAAAAATTCATAAGGAATTTGATGATTTTAAACTTTTATTAAGAAATGTACCATCTATCTGCGTAACAGCCTTTGTGGTATCCGTAATCTTAATGAACCTTCTTGCCAATAAAGAAATCAATACAGGTATTTCCTGGCTTGCTTTAGACTGTGGAATTTTAGTTTCCTGGCTCAGCTTTTTGTCCATGGATATGCTCACAAAACGATTCGGGCCGAAAGCCGCCACAAAGATTTCCTTCTTTGCGGTAGGTATGAATTTGATTGTATGTGCGGTATTATTTATCGTTTCCAAGATTCCCGGAAACTGGGGAGCTTTCTATGATTACGGTATGGAACAATCCATCAACGGTGCCATTAACGCTACATTTGGCGGAACATGGTATGTATTGTTAGGAAGCACAATCGCGATGTTAGTATCATCGGTTGTCAATAACTTCTCCAATGCAGCGATTGGAAAGATGTTGAAGGAAAATAACTTCAAATCTTATGCGATCCGCTCTTATGCATCAACACTTATCGGACAGTTTGTAGACAATATGGTATTTGCATTGATTGTCAGCCATAACTTCTTTGGCTGGACACTTGTTCAATGTATTACCTGCTCGATTACCGGATGTGTTGTAGAATTATTATGTGAGATGATCTTCTCACCGATTGGATACCGAGTATCCAAAAAGTGGGAAAAAGAAAATGTCGGTCGCGACTATCTGGACATGCAGAAGGCATAAAAAACTTCGGAGAAACCCGAAGTTTTTTTTATACAGGCTGCAGCCTTTCTATAGCTTTGTCAGATATTTGATGGTCGGATCGGATATGCAGACCCATCCACCGTTTGCGGTCAAGCCCCATTTCCCATCACTGTTATTGTCAATGTCTAGAATGGTAAGCGAGGTACCGGCGCTGATATATCCAAGACTTGCCGTATAGCGGTTTGGACCGGAGCGCAAGGTCATTTCATAGTTGGTTCTGTAGATACCGGTTTCCGGTATGGCAGAAAGGTATGTGTAGGTGGAATCTGACATGCAGATCCATCTTCCGTCCTGGAGCATACCCCATTTACCGTCACTGTTTTCAACGACATTAAACAACATCACGCTGTATCCGGCACCCAGGCTGCCCGTAACGGCAGAATATCGGTTTGCTTCGGCTCGTAAATTCATATCGTAATTCAAGCGGTAGCACCCGGCTTCTTTCACCAGGGATAGATAATTGTAACTGCCATCAGCGATACATACCCAGCCTCCGTCCGACAACATGCCCCACCTGCCATCACTGTTATTATCAACTGCGAAGATCGTTGCACAATAACCCTGAGGTATTATACCCAGATTGGCAGAGTAGCGGTTTGGTTCCGAGCGTTTAACCATATCATAGTTCAGCTGGTAGACTCCTCCCTCTGCAACGACAGAAAGGTAGGTCAACGACGGTTCTGCAATACAGATCCATCCTCCCGTATCCAGCTCACCCCACTTACCGTCGCTATTATCGACAACATTAACAATATTAACAGTATAGCCGGCGGTATAAATTGCGATTACCTCAGAAGTTCGACTAGGAGCGGTACGCACATTCATATCATAATCCAGACGATATGCTCCGGTCTCTGCATAATAATAATGAACAGGAGGCTGAATACGGTTATCTTTCGCATACACGTTAGAAGTCAGCCCATTCAATAAGAGCATACAAACGCCCATCGCAAACATTTTTTTCATATGTGGTCTCCTTTCTTTTTTCTTGTAAAAATACATGGTTTGCGGATGATTTCTTTATTCGATTCTGTACATCTCTTTGTCTGCAGGAAAAACAGTATTGTATCCATTATCACTGTTATTCCTGCTTATTATGATCTATTTAGTATGTATATTGTTAATACCAATATACCATACATTAGAGTCCAAACCAATGAAACCTTATTGACAGGAGCTATATCGGAATCATCCGGCTTTCCCTTTTCTTTTAGAAATAGAAAAACAGCCAATTCATTGAATCAGCTGTATAAGCATTATGTAATGAACATCTATTGTATTGTTAGATATGTCATATCCTTATCAGAGATACAGATCCATTTTCCATCGGAAGTCTTTCCCCATTTTCCATACCCATCATTATAATAATCGACAATTGATACTGTAGTTCCTTTATCAATAGTTCCATAGGCGGATGAATTTCGATCCGGTTCAGATCGTAGTGTCATTTCATAATTTGTTTTGTAAGTTTCTGAATTTGTATTCTTTTTGGCAAGGTATGTGTAATCTTTATCGGAAATGCATATCCACTTCCCATCGGATGTTCTGCCCCATTTTTCATTGGCGTAGTTTTTAATTTCAACGATATTAATGTTGTCTCCTTCAGAAATATCACCCTTTACATCACTGTTTTTATCCGGTTCAGATCGTAAATGCATACCATACAATGCCACATAGTTTCCCAATTGGGCATCCCGCATGGATTTTATTTCCTGATTGATCGTATCCCAGCTCTTATAGCTTGTGTTACTCCACTGAGTATATACTTTTTGACCGTTTACTTTCTTATATGCACGAACCTTCCCTTTTAGATTGACCGTATTTTGGAAACCTACTGTATAAGCTGTACCCGGTGTATCAATCATCTGCTCAGATTGAGAAGCTATTTCAAAATCATAGACAAACTCATATCCGTCAGCCCCTTTTACCGGCTCCCAATTGATTTGGTATTCTATAGCGCCGGTAGTTTTGGTTACGTTCACCCATTCCCCGATTTTAGGAATAATAGAAGTAAAATCTGAAGATTCAAATATAGGTGCCTGTTTGATCCCATCTGTGATTATTGAAAAATCCATGTGAATTGAAAATGAAAATACACTAAGCAGCATACCCAACAACAAACTTATAGATACCTTTTTCATAACTTCTCTCCTCGTTAAAAATAGCTTAACATTGATAACAGTCATCAATCAAATGCTTCTGTATTTTGATCCTTTAAATTGCTTGAAACTCAAAAAAAAGCACCGGCAAAAGCCGGCACTATCCCCTGTTAACGTCTAAATCCCTGCATCATTCCGTTTTGTCCATTCTCTTGATCCATTGGATGCATTCCATTTTCCATTCCGCCCATAGGACCTTCCATCATCGAATTGGTAAGCTGGGTTATTTCTTCTCCGTTGACAATAACGGTTCCGCCGTTTAACTCACCGTTACTGTCATAATCAAAAGCGAATTGTGCAGAAATATTCAGGGTTCCTCCGTTGATATATAAAGAGCCATTAGAATCTACGGCATCAGTATCACCCTGGGCCATCTGAATGGTAATGTCGCCTCCATTGATTTCAATCATCGGTGTTTTTGTATCCGATTTCTGGGAAGCATTCATACCATCATCGTAGGCCGTAATGTCGATGGTACCATCATTGATAATGATCTCTGTTGCCTCTAATGCCTCAACAGCTTCGATATTCATTGTTCCGCCGTTAATAGTTAAAGTTTCATTGGCCTTTAAACCATCACTTTCGGCTGTAATATTCAAAGTACCCCCTTCGATGGTCAGATCATCATTGCTCTTAATTCCGTTATCATTGGACTGGATATTCAGCGTACCGTTTCCGGTAACGATCAAATCATCTTTGCTGTCGATGGTATTGGTATCTGTACCGGTAGTCGCAAGAGTATTCTCACCTTCTAATACAATGGTTACCGAGTTGGCATTTTCTACCGAAATCACACTTGTCTGCATAGTGGCAGTCACATTCTTTAAAGTCACCGTAACATCATCTTGAGAATCAATCACCAGCTGTTCAGTTACTTTTCCTTCCAGAACGATATTGTTACCTTCTTGGGCGCTGACTACAGAGCTGTTCTGGGTCATACTTGAGCAGGCAGTTAATGCCACCATCAATCCTGCTGCAACACTTATCTTTTTGAGTTGTTTAAACATGATATTCCTTCTTTCTATAATTCAGTTTCCACTGTCTTCGTGGCAGAGGAAATAACCGGTAAGTTTCCATTCATGATACGAAGTGAATCCAGGAATTCCTTTTCCTTTGATCCATCTTTTAAAACACAGTCATAAGAAATCTGATACATCGTTCCCAGATTAATAGTCTTCACAAATTCAATCTCGTGGCGGTCAGTATATTTATTAAACGTATCTTCAAACAAGATATGATAATCCAAATCTTCCGGAATGGTTAGGCGGATATTGCGATAAGCCGTTTTTGTGAGCTTATCAGAGAAGATATCCCCCATCCGATAGACCAGGCACAACAGAAGCACTACAATCAGCGCAAACAGGATAAAACCGACACCGCAGGCCAGTCCGGCAGCCATTGCCATAAAGATCATCACAATATCACTGGCTTTGCCCGGCATAGAACGAAAGCGCACCAATTGGAAGCTGCCTGCTACAGCTACACCAACTCCCAGATTTCCGTTGACCATCATAATCACACAGGCGGTAATAGCCGGTAATAAAATTAAGGAAATCACAAAACTTTTTGATATATAACTTTTCATCTTATAGGTAGTCGCAATCATCAATCCACATATGACGGCAGTTAATAAACACAACATAAAACCTTCAATGGTTATACCGTTAGATAAAACACTGTTAAACACGAGCTATTCCCCCTTTGGTCAAATATTCAAAATTGTTGACATAAATCGATCCGCACTTGGAAAAAGATTTCTTATATAACTTCATTTTTGATAAGATCTCAACTAACCATAACGGATATCTGTCTTTACATTTGATTTCCAGCATATGTGTATCTTCGGGAATCAAATCTATCTCAGTACCTTTTGTCGATAATGAAATATCATCAAGGCGATAGCGGATATTGGTATCAAAGGTAATGCGGACATCGGCGTCTTCATTGGCTGCATAACACTCTCTGTCGTACTGCACATAACAGAAATTATGTAAATCATAATAATGAAAGACATAATTTAACTCCCTCATGATATTGTTGGAATCTTCCGGGATTACATTTTCATATAGATATCGATAAGCCGAATTTACATCCATATAAAATCTTGTCTTATATACGATATCGTTATATTTCTTCTTTAATTCCAGAAAACATTTTGAATCCTTGTTAGGCTGTTCATAAGTACGAAGACGTACCTTACATTTGTATTCCGGTTTCTGTAAAGAATTTACGGCAAGCTGATAATGATCGTTGTCGAAATAGATCGAATGCACCGTGTATTTATAATAGATATCAGGGTGAACATGGTCCTGTATCGCTTTTAAAAATAACTGATATTGTGATTCAGATAATTCATATTTATCTTCCACTCTTTCAAAGGTATCAATGACTCTTTCCATTTCTTTACCTCCTGTTCGAGACAAGAATACCTGTTAAACCTTAAAACAAACTTAAAAATATAAAAAAGAAGGATGGTTTCCTTCTCTTAAAATGGACCCTGTAATTCGGACACAAGAAAAAAACACATTGGACACGTTTTGAAGTTCAATGGTGTATCTTGCCCCGGTTGCGG
>CACYBS010000324.1 GCA_902772725.1 Erysipelothrix rhusiopathiae | reverse complement strand
GAGAAAGGGACCATTGTCATGAAGGGGAAACAACTGAAGGTGGAGACACCTAACTGTATTCTGATATCGGAAGTGGAAGAGTAAGACTTATGAAACAGTGGATTAAGAAGTATAGGACGAAGATATGGTTTGCTTTGGGAGTAAACGTGCTTCTGCTGCTTGGAATGCTTCTTTTAATGATTCCGTCCTTTGAGACAAATGATGATATCGCGATCTGTGAGTTTGCCAATGGCTCCCGCGGGAGTTTCGATGCGCATCTGGTATATCAAAATTATATTTTAGGATTGATTTATCGATTCTTTTATAGAATAAATGGCAATGTCCCATGGTATACGCTAATACAGTATGCTTTTCTGCTGGCAGCCTTTACGGCAGTTACATGGGTAATCCTAAACAGGTTAAAACCCATTCCCGGTCTGTGCGCATCTCTGGCTCTGCTTTTGTTTTTTGGATATGAATGTTATATCAAAATACAATACACAAAAACAGCGGGAATTCTGGCTGCGGCTTCCATGTTTTTGCTGTTTTATGCTGTCTTAGAAGAAAGAATTTGTCCAAAGGCTCTGCTTGCAGGGTTTTTGTTAGGCAGTGTTGGGGCGATGTATCGCATCGTACAGTTCGTGGCTTGCAGCGCGCTTATGACTGGAATTGGATTTTATCTGTTGCTGGAATTAAAACGGCGGAAAGGGGACAAACGGCGAAGATATCTGTTGACGTACTTTTCTGTATTTGGCGCCATGATGGTGCTGGCGGCCGGATTATACCTGATTGATACCCTTATGTATACAAAGGATCCGGTATGGGAAAATTATATAGCATATAATCAGGCAAGGACGGAATTGCTGGATTATGGTTTTCCGGATGAGAATGACAACCGGGAGTTATATCAAGAACTGAATCTTGATGGGGAAGCATTAAGGCTGTACAGGAGTTGGAATTTCAATGATCCTGAGAAGTTTTCTAAAACAGTTATTGAAAAACTTATCCAGGCCAAGCCTGAACAGAGGGTAGATTTATCGTTAGTAAAACAGTTCCTGAAGCAGTTTTCTACAAAAATTTTTAAAACAACGGTATTCTACGGTTTTCTGATCATATTGATCTTGTGGCTTTTCTGGGGAGAACCCAGAGCGTCAGCAATATTGGCGCTGATTTATGAATTGCTTTTCTTTAGCATTTTATATTTTTATATGTTTTATAAAGGGAGATACATGATAAACCGCGTAGATGTAGGTTTATGGTTTTCGGCTGCTCTGGTTATAGTATGGCTATTATCTGCGGATAAGGGAAAGTATTGTGCCAAGACTGGAATTTTATATGGCTTGATGCTTTTGATCATGCTGCAAGGGATATGGAAAGAAGATTGGAGATTAGGCCGCTATAGTGTATATTCTCAGAGAATCCAAAGCCGTACGGCTTTTGAAGAACCTGGAAGAGATAAGGAACATCTGTATTTGGCTAAAATTGGTACCATATCTGCAGCGGATGGCTATGGACCATTTGATGCGATGCCGTTTGGCATCATGAATAATATAAGCTTTTTGGGCGGCTGGATAACGAACTCCGCCCCTTGCCTGAAAACTCTTTCTGATTACGGTATTGAAAATCCATATCGTGATATGATCGGAAATGAAAAGGTCTATCTGATCGATAATGATATCGAGCTGACCATGAATTATATCCACACTTATTATGATAAGGGAGCAGAGGCAGTAGAAGTAAGAAAACTGGGCAATTACACAATTTACCAGATAATTTAAAGAAAAAGGGTCGCTGCAAAATTCTGATCAAGCGGTTTCTGACAACTACGGAACCTTTTGTCGTATATTTTGCGATGACCCTTTTAAGACGCCCCATTATAATGAGTAGGGTATGTAAACCAATACATTTTAATGGTAAAAACGGAATACGCCAAATACTTTTCCTAATATCTGTACATCTCCATGCACAATGATGGGATCCATGAACTCATTTTCCGGCTGCAGCCGAATGTAGCCGTTCTCTTTGTAAAATGTCTTAACAGTGGCGGAATCTTCAATCAACGCTACCACAAT
>CACYBS010000323.1 GCA_902772725.1 Erysipelothrix rhusiopathiae | reverse complement strand
TATTCTTTTTTCCATATTTGGAAGCTCTATAAATGCCATTAACTACATCAGTAATGTAAACAAAATCATACATCTGTTCTCCAGGGGTAAAAGATGGTCTTTTACCAGAGAGCATTAGTTTACTTGCAAAATTAATGAAATTATTTGTTTTATCTCCCACTCCATACAAATTTGATAACTGGCACCAAATATGCTCAATACCAAGCTCAGTACAAACAGTTTTGGACATAAATTGAGCAGTAAGCTTAGCAGTTCCATAACAACTTACTGGATTTGGTGTAGCTCCATCGGTAGGGATATAGTTAGATACATCTTTTTCAGCCAAAGTTCCAATTCCCACAAATCGCTTTACACCCATCGAAGACAGTATTCTACATAGAGAAAGAGTTCTTGATACATTTTTAAGCTGCATATCTGTGTTTGCTCTAAGCGGACCATTGGCACCTTCCCAAGCAAGATGAATGCAGCAATCAATATCTCGATCCAATACTGTTTCTGCTAACTTATCTATATCATCCATTTCACAGTAAACAATTCGAACGTTGTCGATATCTTTTATGCTCTCGATATTTTCATTCTTATTTCTCACAATAGCTATTACTTCACAATCATTTTGGCTAAGTGTAGTTAATAAGTTGGTTCCTACAAAACCATTTGGGCCTGTTACTAAGACTTTCATAATTTCCTTTATCCCTTCTTACTCATATACTCTGCCAGCGTAGGCCAGTTCTTATCTTTTTCTGTTGCTATAACATTTGTAATGTTAAATTCTTTGAGCGGCCATGGAATATTCAACTCGGGATCATCCCATTTAATCCCGCCACATGATTCCGGAATATAGCGACCCGAACATTGATAAGAAAAAACAGTGTCATCAAACAATGCTATAAAACCATGGGCAAAGCCTTCTGGGATAAAAATCACCTTTTGATTATTATCATCTAATAGTTCTGTATGATATTGTCCAAAAGTAGGAGATCCTTCACGTAAATCCAAGGCAACGTCAAATAATGCACCTTTTATCACATGAATGAGTTTGGCCTGAGACTCCTTTGTTTGATAATGGAGACCTCGGAGAGCACCTTTTTTTGAATACAGATCGCTACTTTCTGTGAATTCACAAGTTATACCATGCTCAGCAAAAACATATTTTTCGTAGTTTTTTTTATACATACCACGAGCATCAGGAAAAATATGTGGTTCAATAATCATTAATCCCGGTATTTTTGTCTCATGAAAAACAAATGACATTGTTAAACCTCCAGGAATTCCTCAATTTGCCTATCCATGATAGATCTGACATCTTGACCTGCAATCCATGCTTTACTCCACTCAACAACCTTCTCAATCGCCGTTTCAAGATTCCAGTGAGGTTTCCAATCGAAAGTTGTTTTGAGCTTAGAACAATCTAGTTTTAAGAAGTTTGCTTCATGAGGTCCGCCATCATACTTATCAACCCATTTAAGTCCATCACCCCAATGTTTTACAAACAAATCTACCAAAACACCTGTTTTAAAACAATCTTGATCATCTGGACCTACGTTGTACCATGCCTGGTACTTACTATCTTCATATTGCTTCGCAGCTATCATTAGATAGGCATATACCGGTTCCAAAACATGTTGATAAGGGCGGGTTGAAAACGGGTTACGAACAATAATATCTTCACCTTTTACAGCGGCTCTTACACAATCAGGTATAATCCTATCATTTCCAAAATCTCCACCTCCAATGACATTGCCAGCACGTGCTGTGGAAACAGCAACATTCCTTGCGTTAAAGAAGGAAGATTTATAACTATGCGTAACAAGCTCTGAACAGGACTTGGAATTACTATACGGATCATACCCATCAAGAGGCTCATTTTCTCTATAGCCCCATTCCCATTCCTTGTTCTCATACACTTTATCTGTGGTTACATTCAAAAATGAACGGACAGATGGAGTCTGTCGAACTGCTTCACAGATATTAACAGTTCCCATCACATTTGTACTGTATGTGCCTACAGGATCCTTGTAACTATCCCTTACAATGGGCTGTGCCGCCAAATGAATAACAATCTCAGGCTGATATGTATGGAAAACTTTAAGCAAGTAATCTAGATCACGTATATCACCCTTTATATGAGTAATCTGGTCTTTTATACCACATAAATCAAATAGTCTGGTTTCCGTTTTACTGCAACTTGAATAGCCTATAACTGTTGCTCCTGCATTCACAAGCATTACAGACATCCAGGAGCCTTTAAATCCTGTATGTCCTGTCAATAAAACTTTTTTTCCTTTATAAAAATTCAAATCAAAACTCATTAGTCCTCCCAAGACTTCCATGGAGCATTACCGGAAGCCCAATACCTTTCAAGAATGTCCTTTTCTTTCTTCGTGTCCATACACTGCCAAAATCCCTTATGTATATATGACATAAGCTCTCCTTCCTGTGCTAAACGCATTAAAGGAATCTGTTCAAGAACTGTTTCGTCTCCATCGATATAATTAAAGATTTCAGGTTCAAACACCATAAATCCAGCGTTAATAGGTGCACCATCTGATTTAGATTTTTCTCTGAATGATCGCACAGCATAATCTGTTCCAATATCTAGTACACCCTTTGACTGATCTAACATAACAGCTGTCAAAGTAGCGATTTTGCCGTGTGACTTATGGAATTCAACCAACTTAGTTATATCTACATCACAGACTGCGTCACCATATGTAAGCATAAAGGGTTCATCACCAACATATTCACGTATTCGCTTTATTCTCCCGCCAGTCATTGTTTTTAATCCGGTATCAACTACTGTAACTTTCCAAGGTTCACAATGTTGATTATGGATAATCATGTCATCACGACCTTTTGTAAAATCAAATGTGATATCGCTGTTATGGAGAAAATAGTCTGCAAACCATTCTTTGATAATATGTTGTTTATAACCAGCACAAATAATAAACTCATTGAAACCAAAGGAAGAATACCCTTTCATAATGTGCCACAGAATTGGCTTCCCACCAATTTCTATCATTGGTTTTGGTTTATATTCGGATTCCTCTGAAAAACGAGTGCCAAGACCTCCTGCAAGCAATACTGTTTTCATTTCTAACTCCATTCCACAAACTATAAACATTTAAATGAACTGTTTCAAAAAAGATTAAATTGATTTTATTTTGCTTTTCTCAACATAAATCTGTATAAAACCATTGGATACCAATATGAATGTATACTTCCAAGTAAAGTCGCTACTAATCCAGGTGAGACTTTAGAATATAAAAAATAAGCTATCTTATTAGTTATCTTCCGATTTGCTGGCCACAATTTTTCTTCGGCTAATACTGTTTCAGACTTAGCTTTTTCGTAATATTCTTTATATGGATGAGTACATTCTTCGATCCACGGCCTTGGCTGAATAATCTGATTTTTTGTAAAGTGTACAACCGAAGGTCTATTCTTACCGTCTTCAAAATCATTTTTAGTACACACAGTGCTAGGCTTTCTATACTTAAGCATATTTTTGTAGTCGAACAAGAAAATAGCCGTTGTACAGTTAAATCTTGGCGGTAAAACTTTTATTTGTCCTTCCATAAGAACATTCAATTCATCCTGAACTTCATAGAAAAACTTACGATCACCTTTTTCTATAATCTTAGTTATTTTTTCAGATATTCCATCTTCGCGCCATTTTTTAAGATTAAGAACCATAATTCCACAGTTGAAATATACAGAATCTTCCTTCATTCCAAGTTTCCGTTTATACCATTTGCTTTGTAAATCATCTGCAGCACCAAGATAATATCCATCGAGATCCACTGAATACATCTCTGTCAAATCATCTGTAACTATGCTATCCCCTTCGAGTAAAATTACCTTCTCCACAGTTAGAGGCAGAATATCTTGGAAGTAACAATAGCTATAAACAATCGCATTTGTACGCATTAAGCCTTCAATCTTTGAATACTCTTCTGGCATTGGAATAAAAGTTATATTCCGATGATACTCATTTACTAAATCAGTAATAAGCTTTTTATTTTCATCTGATACCCCGTTCTCAACATAATAGATGTTCAATTTGTCCACTTTAGTATTATTCATTAAGAGTGTCTTAATTGTGACCAACGCTGGCCTACTATAAAGATCACTAGTTGCAAATACAATGTCCATTTCTAATACTCCTTGATACATTTTTACTTCAACTGGTTGAAGACGCAGCTGTCTTCACTTTATTGTTCTATCTCTTTAAAAATTCACTATAGCGCTACCTTATGCTTTTTTTTAATCAGTGAACTAACCGCATAGGTTTGGATACCCCGGTCCACCAACTAAAGATTTTTTCTCATCTGAGCCCTAGACTAGATATAAACAAATCTTATTTTGCTCCAGATCCGCCCAATACCTGGAACACAGTTTTAAATAATATTTTTATATCTTCTCCAAAAGACCAGTTATTGATATATTCCATATCTAATGCTACGACTTCTTCAAAATCAGTAATGTCGCTGCGTCCACTAACCTGCCATAAACCGGTAATACCCGGCTTAAATGATAATCTAGCCTTATGGTGAAGATCATATTGTTCGTATTCTTCCACCGTTGGAGGACGT
The DNA here is from genome assembly GCA_902772725.1 of Erysipelothrix rhusiopathiae. Taxonomy (GTDB): domain Bacteria; phylum Bacillota_I; class Bacilli_A; order Erysipelotrichales; family Erysipelotrichaceae; genus RUG11795. Next base: position 5,166 of record CACYBS010000323.1, on the reverse strand, counting down.
GTTCCTACTAAAGACATGTCTCCAATCAATACGTTCCAAAACTGCGGGAATTCATCTAAGGATGTTTTACGAATAAACCATCCAATGCCATGTCTTGTTCCATCCGGTCCACTTCCAATAATTCTTGGATCGTTTTCCATCTTGAACATCAAACCCTGCATTTCATTTTTATCCATTAATTCTTTCTTACGTTCTTCCGCATCTTGATACATGCTTCTAAGCTTATACAGACGGAATTTACGCCCGTTTTCTCCCACACGGATCTGGGAGAAGAAAATTGGTCCCGGATCACTGAAATATAAAATCGGTCCAACAAAGATTAAGATGATTCCTGTTAGTATTAGACCTACAATGGCACCAATCACATCCATGATTCGCTTAATGGCCAATTTATTGTCAGGAACAATTCTTAAGCTTTCGGTAAGTACGGTAAACCCGGCAATCTTTTCAACCGTAGACATTACCTGTCTATCTCCATTTACCGGTATACCAATATGCACTGTAATTCCCATCAAAGCACAGGCATCTAAAAAGTCTCCCGGTACTTCCATGGATGGAGGAAGTAAAATCATCACTTCATCAATCCAATTGACCTGCATAAAGGAGACCGCATCACCATACGAAGCTACAACTTCTACATCCGATAATTTACTGCCGACTTTCATCGAATTATCCAATAGGACAAGCCCTTCAATTTCGATACCGCCATAAGATAAATTACGGAGCTGAATAATCGTATTTCTGGCAAGATCTCCGGTAGTAACCAAAAGGAAGTGACGAACATTTCGCTGCATTTTTAATTGGTAGTTAATTAACCAATATTTCCAAATGGAATGGGTAAGTTCCAACAATAAAGTTGAAATAAAGAAGAAAAATACTATTAACAACCTTGAGCTGTCACTACTCTGTTTTGTAAAGAACAAATAAATGACGATAAAGATGACAGAGGTCAGCGATAAGATCAATACCTGCTTAAATTCCTTTAAATATCCTCTTTTCAATATGTTTTTATGAACATCCAGAATAACGGATGAGAAAACAGCTGAAAACAAGATACAAAAGGCCAGATCAATCCCTAATCTGGTTGAAAACGGATTATGTACTCCACGACGTATAAATGACGCGAGCACAAAAGATAATTCCAATATGAAAATATCGATTATGATAAAATCAATATGTTTTCGCCATCCCGGGGATTTCTTCTTATACATCTCTCTCACCCAACCCTAATCGCATATACAATAGGTCATCTCTTTATTTATATGACCTCTAAATTAATTAAAAAAATAATAGAAAATGGCTGCAATAAATGACCTATCACAACCTTTCCTAAAAGAATAAATCAAGTAATCGTATAATATATATACTATGTTATCATGGTTTTTCTATAACCACTAAAAATAGTAAAAAAAACATAAAAAGACCAGCTGCAGTTATGCAGCCTGATCTTTTTATTCAAACATTGTAGAGATAACTTCTCCGGTATTCGCGTTCACGATGCAGGTAGTTTTGGAATCACCGGCTACGATCACAACGGTATATTGTGTTTGATCTGCGCTTAACTCACTGGTGATGCTGGAAACCTGGTCTCTTGAAAGTCCGACATTCGATAAAGCAGAGTTTTCTGCCTGTGTCTTCTTTTCATCGGTATTTTCTTCCTGTTTCGGTTCTTCTTTCTTTTCTTCCGGCTGTTCAGTTTGAACTTCTTCCGTTTCACCGGCTTTATAATCACGATCCTGAATCAATCCATCTGTTCCAACGGTATATGAATATTTACCGCTTTCTGTGGTAAATACAACCTTATATACGCCATCGGATTTCTTAACTTCCGATGATGTAACTTCTGCCATATCTACATTGGAATCATCCACCGCAACTTCCAATGCGTTTTCCTCACTTACAGACGGGGCCTGCACACAGCCGCATAATACGAATGAGGCTAAAATGAATGGTAAACATTTTTTATTCATGTCTATCCCTCCTTTTTATCTCCATAACCATAATAGTAATAATGGTTAGAATGGAAGTCTTCTACCTTAGTTAAGATAACACCAATGATATTGGCACCGTTACGCTTTAATTCATTGGCAATGGTCTTTGCCTGACGTTTATCCGTATCTGCACTGGATACTACAAAGAGTGTTCCATCCGATGCGTTACATAATGGAATCGCATCACTTACTGCTGCATATGGCGGACAGTCAATGACGATAAAATCAAACTCTTTTCTTGCCTGTGCTAAGAAATCATTGAATCTTCTAGATCCTAATAATTCACTTGGGTTAGGTACTCTACTTCCTGCCGTAATAACATATAAGTCTCTTCCTAAATCCGTAAATTCTAATACCTTTACTTCTTCGTAGGACTTAATCGGCGTAACCCTGTCGTACTTGCTTAATAAGTTGGAAAGTCCTTTTGAGTTTGAGATTCCATACATCTTATGAACAGAACTGTTTCTTAAGTCACAGTCAATAATTAAAACTGAGTTATACTTTGCGATAGAGATTCGCGCTAAGTTAGTAGCTACAGTGGATTTTCCTTCGTTTGGATTGGAACTTACCACGTTTACAATCTGGATGTTTTCATCCATGGATGAGAACTCAATATTGGTTCTTAACTGTCTGTACACTTCATCCAGGTTAAATTGATCATTTTTCTTTCTATTTCTTGCCATATCTTTCCCTCTCTAGAAAAAAAGAAATTTTTTCTTTTTCTTTATAATTTCCATATCCTCCACATCTTCGTTGTGGATAATATGGTTTGGGTTATCTACAAATAAACGCTTGGCATTTGTGCTGCCGTATTTCTTTTCTATCATCGTATATACATCACTTAGCTTTTCTATACGATTACCCTCTGCTCTATGGGTATCGGTCGCAATGAGATGTACATATCCCTTATCCAGTAAGGTTTCTGCATTCTTTTGAATCTGCTTTCCATGCATACCGGTCAAGCTGGTCCGATTTACCTGGAAAACATATCCTTTTTGAAACCAGTCATCAATAATATCAAAGTCCAATCCATCCGCAAAGAAACGCTCTACATGCGCAATAATCGGACACATATTACGAATATCTACTTCATAGATTGAATCATCCCGATAGTCAAAACTATGGATATCTCTTCGAACATCAAATTCCACCAGCAAATAATCTGAATTGTTCATTACCTGATATATACCTTGATCTAATGCGGTGATAAATTCCCGGTTAATAAACATTTCCGCACCAAAATAGATTTCTACTCCATACTCTTTGGCAAGGATCTGTAATTCTTTCTGGCGGGCTTTGATCTCTTCGAATAATTCTTTATCGGTTGTACCTGGTATAACATGGGGAGTGCTGATAATGGCAGTAATGCCATCATCGTGAGCCTGCTTTAAAGATGTGATCGCATCTTCACGAGAAGGCATACCATCATCAATTCCCCATGCGATATGGGAATGGATATCGATCATAGATTCTTATCCATGATTGGGAGTTCACAGAATACCGGAATACCTAAGTATTTCTCTGCATCTTCTTTTGATTTTAAACGGTTATCCGTTAAAACCTTAATAAGAACATATGCCAAGCCTAAAGCTAGTCCAAAAGCTGCTCCAATCGCCGTATTTCTCTTTAAGCTCGGTCCAACTTTTTTATAGCTTAACTTTGGTTTGTTTACGATTTCGATATTACGCAGGTTTAAGTTTTCCTGCATGGTATCAATAAATGTGTTTACTGTAATCGATACAACATCTTTTGATAATTTGGCATCATGGGTAGTTGCGGTAACGGTAACTAATTCGGTATCCGTTTTGTTTGTAACGCTTAATACCTTACGTACATCGGCTGTTGTCTGAAGTTCTGTTCCCTTAACAACCTCTGTCATAATGTTTTCCTGGGTCATCAAAGACATAACGTTATTAACTAACTTCTGGTTGGAGTTCAAAGATGTATAGTCTACATTACCTTCAGTACCTACAGTTGGTGTTAAGAAGATAGTAGCCGAGCTGGAATAGGTAGGCTGGATAAAGAACTTAGTTACAATTCCGGTTACAACTCCAAAAAATAAGGTTAATACGATTAAAAGACGATAATATCTTTTAACGGCATTAAAGATCTCTAGTAAATCAATTTCAACTTCTTCATTATAGTTATTTGTATTATCCATAAAAACTCTCTCTTTCTAAAAAAAGGGTATACTTTCCCCTACCCAAATCAAATTCCAATATAACCGGAAAACTAAGCAGTGCGGCAAGCCAGCTACTTGATTAATTTTCTTCCTGTTGCGGTATTGTAACACCAGCTTTTACTACCTGGTCAATAAAAAATAAAGATAAAGTAGCCATACGATTTCGTTTATCGTATTTAGTGATGTAGTCTTCAAATGGAACTAATGGTCCGGAATCAATCTTAAGGCGATTACCTACTAAATGTCCATAGGACATTCTTAGGAGCCCTTCTTCATCCAAAAGAAAATTCAATAATTGAATTTCTTCCGGTCTTAATGCGGATACCGGTTCTTCTTCCATACTTTCGTATTTTAGATTACGGTATACCTTGTCTTTTATTTCCATTGAATATAATTTGGATTCAAATTCGGATTGAGAACAGGTTGTCTTAACAAACACATATCCCGGAAACAATCCTTTGATCCATACTTCATCTTTATCTCGGCGATAGTATTCCCACTGAGGGAAAATAGCTGAAAATTCTTTTTGTCTATTCAAGCGCTCGCAAAGAAGAAGTTCTTTGCCGGTTTGAACGTACAAAACATACCATTTTATATTCATCGTATTCATATAATCCCTACTTCATGCTTAACTGTATATAACAACTCAGTCAATTTCAGAATGTAGCGAGTCTATTATATCTCATGAAAATTGTTATTACAACAGTTTACAAAGACAAACATTATATTGACAGTATGATGTTTAGGGATATTGGTTTAGATTATTAAGAATATGGGGATGAAAAAGACCATTCTGGTTTATGATACAAATATATATTTAAATAAAGGTGTTTTAAACTAATAAAATTACAGATTATATTGCTAAAAAAAATGTGATTTACTATGCCAGATGAAAAATAATTGAAAGGGTGAACTTCGTCTATCATTTTAACTAAAAAAGGGAGATAATTAATATAATTTCAAATACAAAAGGAATAACGAACTTCCCTTTTT
>CACYBS010000322.1 GCA_902772725.1 Erysipelothrix rhusiopathiae | reverse complement strand
GCCGGCACTGGTACAAAACGAGCTGTATCCATATTACCAGGATCAGAAAGTGGTGGATTTTATCCAATCCAAGGGCATTGTCGTACAGGCCTGGTATCCGCTTGGTGGAAGAGGTCACCAGCAGGAATTGTTGAATGATAAAACCATTATGGAAATTGCTCAAAATCATCATAAATCGGTAGCTCAGATCATCTTAAGATGGAATATTCAAAGAGGAGTTGTTGTGATACCGGGCTCCAGTAATCCGGAACACATATCCGAAAATATATCGATTTTTGATTTTGAACTGACAGAAGATGAAATGAAACAAATAGAAGCGCTCAATCGTGATGAAAAACACGATTGGTATTAAGGGAGGAAATATGGTAAAACACATTTTTATTGCACCAATCAAAGAAGGAGTAACTGATGATCAAATTGAATTCAGAATGAAGCAGATGCGTGATTTAAAGACGTATGTGCCGGAGCTTAAAAAATTAACCGTACAAAAGGCAACCGGATGGCTTGGAGTAAGTGATTCTGTTGTTTTAGTGGCTGAGCTTAATAATAAACAAGATTGGGAAAAGTTCATCCATAATACCTATCATGTAGAATTGGGTAAAAGTGATGGTACTTATTTTAAGACCAATCAATTTGTATGTACGCAGATTGAATACTAATATTTTTGTTTGAAGATAGGAAACTATCGATGAACTTGTTTGACCTTTTTATTTTAGGGTGAATAGTGTATAATCAATACGAAAAATATAAAAAAGGAGTTCATAATATGTATAAAAGGGTCTTACTTAAACTTAGCGGTGAAGCTCTTTCCAGCAAGGGACAGGCTTTTGATCCTGAAAACCTGCGTAAACTTGCCACCGAACTCAAAGAAGTGGTTGAACAGGGCGTTCAATTAGCGATTGTTGTTGGTGGCGGAAACTTTATCCGTGGAAAAATGTTAGCGGATATGGGAATGAATCGTGCTCAGGGTGACTACATGGGTATGTTAGGTACCGTAATTAACGCATTGGCTGTTCAAAATGCACTTGAATCCATCGGGGTAGATACCCGTGTTCAGACAGCTGTTGAGATGCGTGAAGTCGCAGAACCATTCATCTTACGCCGTGCATTACGTCATTTAGAAAAAGGCCGTATCGTGATTTTCGGAGCCGGAACGGGAAGCCCGTATTTCAGCACCGATACAACTGCAGCTTTACGTGCATCCGAAATCGATGCCGATGTGATCTTAATGGCTAAAAACGGTGTCGATGGTGTATACGACAGCGATCCTAAGAAAAATCCAAATGCGAAACGTTTTGACCGCTTAGATTACCTTGATGTTTTAAACAAAGGATTACAGGTCATGGATTCTACCGCTATCAGCATGTGTATGGACAACGATATCGATTTAGTTGTATTCAACATGAATGAAACCGGAAATATTTTAAAAGCCGTTAAACAGGAAGTAGACGGAACCGTTATTTCAAAGACAAAATAAGGAGAAGTAGTATGTCAGATTATTTAGATGAAGCCGAATTAAGAATGGAAGATACCTTAGATAATTTAAATTCCAATCTTCGTACCATTCGTACCGGACGTGCCAGCCCGGCTATGCTCGAGCGTGTTCAGGTTGATTATTATGGAGCACCGACTCCGATCATGCAGTTAGGACAGATTCAGGTTGTAGAAGGAACACAGCTTGTAGTTCGCCCTTATGACCGTTCTGCAGTGAAGGCAATGGCTCATGCCATTCAGAAGGCAAACTTAGGTTTGAACCCTCAGGCAGAAGCAGATTTGATCCGTATTCCGGTTCCTGCATTAACAGAAGATCGTCGTAAACAGCTTGCCAAGGAAGCCCGCAAGTATGGTGAAGAGGCAAAAGTTGCGGTTCGTAATATCCGCCGTGACTGCAACGATGACATCAAGAAAGATAAAGAATATACCGAAGACGATAAGAAGGACGATCTGGAAAAATCTCAAAAATTAACTGACAAGTACATCAAGAAAATTGATAAACTTGTTGAAGATAAAGAAAAAGATATCTTAAAAGTATAAGCCCAATCTCGTATTGGGCATTTTTTCGAAAGGAGAATCGTTATGAGTACAGTGCCTCAAACAATTGCGATTATCATGGATGGAAACGGACGCTGGGCAAAGAAAAGAGGATTACCTCGTACAGCCGGCCATAAACAGGGTGCCGATACCATCCGTACCGTGGCATTACATGCCAATAAGCTGGGTGTTAAAAAGCTGATTCTTTACGCTTTTTCAACCGAAAACTGGAAACGTCCGGAGGATGAGGTTTCCTATTTGTGTAAACTTCCGGGTATCTTTTTTGACCGCTTTATGAAAGAATTGATGGCCAATAATATTAAAGTTACCTTTGCCGGTGAATTGGAACGCTTCCCGGATGATACCCAGAAAGTCATCCGCAGAGCCGTTGACCAAAGTAAGGACAATACCGGATTAAATCTTTGTATTGCGATCAACTATGGATCAAGAAGGGAAATCCTTCTGGCGATGCAGCACTATGCCGAAGATGTAAAAAACGGAAGAGCCAACGATATTACCGAAGAAGAAGTCAGCTCATATTTGATGGTACCGGAAAATGTCGATTTAATGATTCGCACCAGCGGAGAATGCCGTATTTCAAATTATTTGTTATGGCAGATTGCCTATGCCGAATTGATTTTTACCGAAACCGCATGGCCTGATTTTGATGAGGCAGCCTTAGATGACTGCATTGACAAGTTCAATCATCGTGACCGTCGGTTTGGAGGTTTAACATCATGAAAAGCCGCATTATCACCGCACTTTTAATCATTCTTGTATGTGTGGTTCCGGTATTCTACGGAGGCATATTCTTACAGCTGCTTGTTCCTGTTGTAGTCGGAATCGGTGGATATGAATGGATGCACATTCAGCCTGAATCCAAGGACTGGCCTGTATATTTAATACCGGCAATCATCCTGTTTACGTATATTGGTTATTTTATTCCGATTGAATATGTGATTTCTTATTTATGTCTTGGAGTGGCACTTTTATGGTCACTTCCGATCTGGCAGGAAAAATTCACTTTGGCAAACAGCTTTTCAGCGATTGTTTACTTTGTGTTCTTCACATTATTGTTATATGGAATGCG
>CACYBS010000321.1 GCA_902772725.1 Erysipelothrix rhusiopathiae | reverse complement strand
CGTTTCTTCGGAAAAAACATCGCTTTCGCAAAGATCACCTGCCGTGATATTGGAAATGGCAGCAGCTCTTGAGAATCCGGAGATCCAAACCTTTATATTATTTTTATCCAGATTATGTTCATCGATATAATCCCATATCCGATGTTGTACTTTTTGGGAGGCACTGTTAAAACCGACATGACGGGTTTCATCGCCGATGGTAAAGTTAGAGAGCCATTCATTACGATATCCGCCGCCGCATACAGATACGACAAGCAGGGTAAAATCATCAATCTTCTGCCATCCCATTGTGGTCGCAACGGTATCGACAGTTGGCTCATTATCGTACTGCAGAGCTTTGATATCCTGGAAATGGGCCTGCTCCAGGTATTCTTTGATGGCTTCTCCCTGATAGATTAAATCCGTATCGCGTATACGGAATGATGATAAAGCCATCCCTAATGATGATTGAGCTAATAAATGATTGTACTCCGTTGCATCGTGTGTAAACCATTCCCTGGCAAAAGGAAACTTCCAATTACGGGGGAAGGGAGCAGCTTTAAAACCGTAATATCCATCAATCCATTCGACGGAACTATCTGTTTGTTGAGCCGGCATCTGGGTAGTATTATCTGTAAAAAAAAGCCGGAAATTAACAAAACTTATTGCTACAACGATTACAAGGATGCATAAGGCTGTTAATTTCTTTCTCATGTAATCACCTCTATCCTAAATTCTAAAATCAACAGAATAAATTCTCAAGAGAATAGATTTTATCTTTTACATTTTTGAAATCGTGTTTTACCATAAGGATATAAATGGAGTAGGGGTTTATATGGAAAACTTTGAATTTTTAAGAGATCTTGCATTATTGATGATGTTATCAAAAGTGCTGGAGATATTTTTGCAGCAATACCGTATCTCAAAAATAGTTCCTTATATATTAACCGGAATGATCTTAGGACCATTTGTATTCGGAATTATCCAAGACAGTGAATTGATTACGCTTTGTGCTAAAATAGGTGCTGTCTTACTTGTATTCGAGGCAGGTCTTGCCACCAGGATGTCACTTCTTCAGCATGTGCCGCGACCGGTGATATATATTGCCGGCTTAAGTGTTCTTTTTTCGCTTTTCGCAGGAGCCATCATATATATGATATTCTATGGCTTTGGTCCCATTGGCTCTGAGAATCTGTTGAAAGGATTATTCTTTGGAATCATCTTATCATCTACTTCGCTGTATTCCATCAGCCGTCTTCGCAGACAGATAGGCAATGTATGGAATATCACGCTAAATGCATCTGTGTTAAATAATATGCTGGTGATTGTTGTATTGACATTGACGCTGGGTGTAAAGATCAATGAAGCTAATTTGTTTCTGGTCATATTAAGAGCCATTATGCTGGTGGTGTTAGGCTATGCTGCCGGATTACTGCTTCGATCCATTGTTTGGTTTTTGGAGGATACGTTCCCGCGTTTTCAATCTCCATCTATCTTGTACTTCTCTTTCGCTTTACTATTGGCCTATTTTTCTGCCCGCTATTTTGGCCTGCCGGATGTGACAGGAGCTTATATTGCAGGTATCGTTTTACAGGCTTTATATGGTGAAAATCCATATCAGGTCAAGGAAATGGACTGCCATGGGTTTTTCACATCTTTATTTTTTATCGGCATAGGATTAAGTACAAGTTTAGGATCTTTGGATCTGCGTCTGTTGATCTTCGGTATTATCCTGATTGTATTTGGATTAACTTTCAAAACAGCAGGCAGTGTACTTGGCGCTGTGATAGGTAGATATGATTCTTCCACTTCCATGCGGATCGGTATCAGCATGATGCCGGAAGCTGAGCTTTCCTTAATAGCCGTTTGGAAGGGAATTGAAGCCGGATTGTTAGGAGGCAGCTTCATGATTCCTGTTATCTGTCTTGTTTTTGGTTCTTTGTTTATTTTTCCAAACATACTAAAAAGAATGTGATGATACATTCTTTTTTTGTTTTATCGATTAAACAAAAAAAATATTATGCAAATACAATACAATGGCGTTTATTTTTTTTTTTTTGGCGAGTTATCGAAATTGT
>CACYBS010000320.1 GCA_902772725.1 Erysipelothrix rhusiopathiae | reverse complement strand
GATAACTTTCGCTCTCCATCATAAGAGAACTGTTTATGCAGATATCCTGTCCACATGGAGGCTGCCGATAAACCGGCTGAACCTAATGCCAACACAGAAGATATAACCTTCTTTGTTCCGGATTTTTTACCGAATAATCCAAGAGCTGCCACAGAAGCTAAAGATAGAGCTCCTGCACCAAAACCGTATACCATACCCTTAGGTACCCAGTTTCGATAATCCGGCTTCAACTGAATCTTATCTACTTTCTCACCTTTGGTTCCGACAACGCAGATCTTTGTCTTATCGGTATGATCATAAATCGTTTCAAATCCGGCAAGCTTCATCAATTCGTGAATTTCATCGACCGAATAATCTTTCATACCGGGGATCAGGCTGGACCAGCCTGTACTCCCGGAATCATTGGCGATCAAGAATTTTCCACCGGGACGTAATACCCGATACACTTCTTTGAAACAATCCAGGATGTTTTTCCAAAAATAGATAGTTTCAAAAGCTGTAACACAGTCAAAAGATTCATCCGCAAGCGGAATATCATCGGCACTGCCTTCAAAAATCTCGCACCGTTTTCCAATCTCCGATTGATTAACAGATATCGATTTTTTTACACTGTCTTCAGAAATATCCAATCCGGATACATGGCCCTTTGGTGCCATCTTCAACATTCTTTTAATATTGATGCCGCCTCCGCATCCAACATCCAGAATATCCGCGTCCTCTTCAAAATGTATCTGTGATAAAGCCCATATTGATAAAGGAGTATGACCGATATTCATACCGCTTAACATTATTCTTCCTAAAAATCCGGTTGGATTACTAAAATTATCTTTTATTGACATAAGAACATCTCCTCATGGCTATTATAGTTAGCATACACTAACACTTCAAATATTTTCACCGTTGGATGCGATCACATCATGATAGTATTTAAAGGATTTCTTCGGTGTTCTTTTGCAGGTGCCCTTTCCTTCATCATCCATATCAATATAGACAAAACCATAGCGTTTGCGCATTTCACCGGTTCCTGCCGATACGATATCAAACGGTCCCCACCATGCATATCCAAAACAATCCACGAAATCAATTTCAACGGCATCTTTTACAGCCTGTATATGTTTCCGTAAATAATCAATTCGATAATCATCTTCGACATATCCGTTTTCATCCGGTGTATCAATGGCACCCATACCGTTTTCTGAAATAAATAAAGGAATCTGATAACGGTCATAGATTAAATTCAAAGAAATGCGAAGTCCTAACGGATCAATCTGCCATCCCCAATCCGTAGCTTCTAAGAATGGATTTCTTCCACCATCTAATAGATTTCCATCCGCGCTTCGATCCACATTCATACCTTCTACCAATGAAGAATAGTAGGAGAAGGTATAATAATCCACTGTTCCCTCTTTCAAGAGTTCTAAGTCTCCATCTTCAATTTCAAAGTGTCCGTTCATCTTTTTCTGATAGGCTTTGCAGGTATTGGTGTAATATCCTCTTACCTGCACATCCGAGAAATAATAAATTGGTAATAAATTATCATGAACCATCATCTGATCGATTGGATTACAGCTCATCGCGTAGCAGCAGTTATAAAGAATCATATTTCCGAATTTGAAATTCGGATTGATCTTGCGTCCTTCCATAATGGTCTTTGCGGAAGCCACCAATTGGTAGTGGGCAGCCTGAAACATTACATTCACTGCATTTTCATCTTCTCGATAAATAATTCCGGCCTGATGCCATGGTGTTTTAGCGATAAACAGCGAGTTTATTTCATTAAAAGTAATCCAATAGGTCACTTTATCCTTATAGCGATTAAATACTGTAATGGCATATTTAACGGATAAATCAATCAGTTCACGACTTCTCCATCCACCATATTTTTGAGCTAAATGTAACGGCAATTCAAAATGGTGTAAGGTAACCATCGGTTCAATATTATATTTTCTTAATTCATCAAAGACATCATCATAAAACTGCAGACCGGCTTCATTTGGAAGTTTGTCATCCCCATTTGGAAAAATACGACTCCAACAAATGGACATTCTGTATACCTTAAATCCCATTTCAGCCATTAGGGCAATATCCTCTTTATAGTGATGATAAAAATCGGTCGCATTATGACTTGGATAATATACACCCGGTTTGATAGAATCGTGAATTTCACGCTTATGTCCATGACTGGCTCCCATCTCTACATCAT
>CACYBS010000319.1 GCA_902772725.1 Erysipelothrix rhusiopathiae | reverse complement strand
GATAAAAAAGGATGACTCATTCAATATATGAATGAATCATCCATTTAGGTAAAGACGATAGATCATCATCACAAAGCTCATTAAGCTGTTATATCCGATTTCCGAGCCAACATCCTTTGCGAAAAGGATCGCTTCATCAAAAATATTGACATCTCTATGGAGTCTGTCGCATGTCCACAACATTTTATATGCCTTACATTTTTCCAGCTTTTTGGTATCTATCTGCATTTGATACCATCGCTGTTCAATCGAGATACAAATGAGAAGATCCTTTTCCGTGAGCTTATCTAACAGCTCATTCTGGTAGGAACCGGAAAGGATATTGTAGGCATTCTTTCCCCGGGCAATCAACATATGATTGAGTAAGGTCACAATTGCCACCGATAATTCAGATCCGAAAAAATAAATATTTTTATATTCTTGAAGCAGGCTAACCGCATGAATCATTTGATTCACATCTGTTTCTTTTACTTTTGCGACGGCATTGATAATCTGGTCGGTAACCTGAGTGCATATCTGTTCGGGATCTTTTCTTTCCTTTACAGGATGGTGTACATACTCCAATTCAGTTATTGAGCGGGTTATGTCGTTTCGAAAACTCGAATAGCTTTTATAGCCTAATTTCTTAATAAATCGGCTGATTGATGCCTGTGATACAAAATACCGGTCCGCTAGGGCTTCAAGGGATAGCTCGTCCAATTGATCTCGATTGGTATATAAGGCATTGGCGATAATGGTATCGCTGGATTGAGAGGGAGCATTATTGATAAAGTTCAACAATTCCTGTAATGCGTGTTTCTTGTCGTTCATAAGTAGTCCTTTTCACTTATTATAACATATATAACAGACCTATCACATTTGTCACCTATTCTATCCTTTTGTGGTTTTTGGTAAAATAACAATGTAAAGAAGGATTTTTTATGGAAGATACTATTAACGAAAAAGATTCACTGGATGAAAGTATATACTACAAGTTTTCTGTTGATGATTTAATCACAATGAATCCGGAGGCATCTATTTTAAAGGAACAATATCATCAGCTGGCAGCCGAAAAGGGAATTTGTCATATTCCTGTTGAAGATAAAAAGAAAAGTGGGTTGGATATTAGAAAATTACTCAGGGATGCAGCTGTTCTTGCGATCAATAATAAGATTCAGAATTTGAATGTTTCCAGCCGGAAATTCACATCGATTGATAATGAAATACAAGCCCAGTCAAGTCTTGCGGTTTTAACAGATATTATGGACCATTACAAGTATTATCTGGACGATGCCGATTATTTAGAAGCCAATCTGGTCCGTGTTCAATGCATCAAAGAAGAAGCCCAGAGAAACAGCGATTTCTACCAGAAAGAAGCCGAAGACCGTTTAGAAAGAAAAGGGTTATTTCGGATAAATAAGAATGTAGAGCAGACTTTTGACACACTCCAGAAACAGTTCGAAGGATATCGGATGGAATTGTATCTCTTTGCGTATGCGACATTTCTAGAGGTCATGTTAAGCCAGTCTTTTGACGGCCAGTATTTGGATGATACGATTCGATTGCTCAGAAACTATGCATATCGCTACAGAGATGTGTATTCGGAGTGTTATAAGCAATTAGAATCTTATCAGCGCTCTGCCGTAGAGTCACAGGTATTAAAGGCAGGTGCCGGCGTAAGTCATATTTTAGGCAAGGGCATTGCCAGGATACCGGTCATCAATAAGGGCCCGGTCGATGAAAAATTAATCGAGCTCGGTGATACCATCTCGGATTATGATGAGAAGCAGATTCAGAAAGGAATGGAGAATTTCCGAAAGAATAAAGAGAGCGGCATGAATGTCTTTATTGAAAATCTTATTATCGTAAAGACCTTATGTAACAATACCGGGGAGTTACTATGGGATGAAGAATACCTATATGTTAAAAAGCCGGTTGTGGTCGTCAGCTAATTATTATTTGTAAAATAGGATAGTTATCGGTTAGAATAGAGAACAGGTGGTGATGATCATGTATACATTTATGCACTTTGTTTCCTATATTCCGTTTATACTTGGAATTTTTGCGGTAATAATCCTGTTGTTGGTTTTGATTACAGGAAGAAAAAAAGACAAATAGACAGCCCGGACATTGTCCGGGTTTAAGTATGTAATGGCATAGGGAAATGATATGAAGTTAAATATTAAACGATTTAATGAATTAAATGTTGATGTATTATATAAGATCTTAAAACTTAGAGTAGATGTTTTTGTGGTGGAGCAGAAGTGTCCCTATCCGGAAATAGATAATTTGGACCAGGGAGCCATTCATATTTGGATAGAGGAAGATGGAGATATTGCGGCTTATCTAAGAATACTTGATCGCGGTGTTGAAAGTGAATATGTCTCCATTGGCAGGGTAATTACTTCCAAAAGAGGTAAAGGATACGGAAAACGTATTTTGGAAGAAGGAATCCGCATTGCTCAAAAAGAGCTGCAGGCAGATAAAATATATTTAGAAGCACAGGTATATGCGATTGGATTCTACGAAAAATGCGGATTTAAAGTTGTATCGGAACAGTTCATCATGGATGGAATACCGCACGTTAAAATGTTAAAATACTAATGTGACTTATGCAGTTTCAAAAACCGGTCTTGTCTAAGAAATAAGTCTCATGGGATAATAGATTTAGTAACTACTGTGAAGGAGAATGATTATGCTTGGGTTTTACAATTACACAGTAATTCTTACATATATTGGTATGCTTACCGGACTTTACGGTATCACACAGGTTATGGCATCCAACAGGATGGCTGCTTTGATCTGTTTGATGGTTGCCGGTGTATGTGACATGTTTGATGGGAAGGTCGCATCCACAAGACAGCGTACCAAAAGCGAAAAGCGGTTTGGGATTCAAATCGACTCTTTAAGCGATTTAATCTGCTTTGGAGTTTTACCGGCATTTATTGTATATGAAGCATATAAAGGGGTATTGCGATTTGTGCCTTCCGGTTTATATGTATTGTGTGCTTTAATCCGTCTGGCATGGTTCAATGTGGATGAAGAAGAAAGACAGGAAAAAGATGCCAAAAGCCGTAAGGTTTATCGCGGCCTTCCTGTAACACTTTCGGCTGCCATTATTCCTATCGTAATGGGAATTTGCGGACGGTTAAATTTAGATGCAGGAATTGTAGGAGCATGTACCCTTGTGATTATGGCGATCGCCTTTATCACACCGTTTAAGCTTCAGAAGCCGAAATTCTCAACGATGATCATCATGTTGATCATTGGCTTGATCGGTGTATGCGCGCTTCTATTCTTGTAGATAAGGATCGAATATGGAGAATTATTTTTATGAGACCCGTTCGGGACGCATGATTTTAAAAGCCATCCAGAAGACGCATTTTGACCGTGTCCTGGTAAAGATTCTAAAGTCCGGCTTATCGAAGCCATACTTATATTTATATCGAAAGAATAATGAGATTCCATATACAGATTCTAAAAAGAAATTTCATTCTTTCGAAGAATTCTTTGAAAGAAGAAGAGAACTTGGTCCTGTTGATACAACACCAAATCACTTGATCAGTCCCTGTGATTCTTTATTAAGCGTTTATCCAATCTCAAAGGACAGTGTTTTTTCCATCAAAGGATCTCGTTATCAGATCAAAGATTTTTTAGAGGATGAAAATCTTGCCAAAAAGTATGATGGAGGCACCTGTTTGGTGTTCCGACTATGCCCATCGGATTATCATTACTACATTTATATCGATGATGGATATCAGGGAAAGAATCACTATATCGAAGGGGAATTACATAGCGTGCAGCCCATCGCCTGCAGTAAGTTCCCGGTCTATACATTGAATCGAAGAAGCTGGTGTTTAATGGAAACCGACAATTTCGGGCCGGTCGTTCAAACAGAAATCGGTGCACTGATTGTCGGCGGAATCAATAACTATCACGAAAACATACATATGAAAAGAGGTATGGAAAAAGGTCGCTTTGAATTATCGGGTTCTACCATTGTCTTATTATTTGAAAAAGGGCGGATTGAACTTCTTCCGGAATTAAAAGAAAAGACAAAAGGAGATCAAGAGGTCCGTATCGAAATGGGCCAGTATATTGGAAATGGACAGAGGCGGTAAGCCTCTTTTTAAGTATTTTGATGGGAACAATGTTATAATAGTTAAGGTAGCTTTAAGAAAAAGGAGAATCGTAAAATGAAAAAAGATTTAGGTGTAATTCCGGCAGTCTACCCAATGCCTGTTTTAATGATTGCAGCATATGATGAAAACGGAAAAGTGAATGTTATGAATGCAGCCTGGGGACAGATCTGCGATATGGATAAGATTATTTTATTTTTAGGTGAAGACCGCAAAACTTTGGCAAATATGAAAGTATCTAAGGCATTTACGGTTGCGTTAGCCGATGAAGCGCATGTCGATGTGGCAGATTATTTTGGGATTGCCTCGGGAAATAAGGTGGATGATAAGTTTGAAAGAACAGGTTATCATGCCGTAAAATCCGATAAGGTCAATGCCCCGATCATTGAAGAATTCCCGGTAGTTATGGAATGCGAATTGGCAGAAATCGTGGATACAGAACATGTATTCGGGATTGTCGGAACCATTGTCAATGTTAAGGCGAATGAAGAGGTATTGGATGAAAAAGGTAAAGTGGATGTATCCAAGCTTCATGCCTTAATGTTTGATCAATTCCGCACCGGATATTACGCTACCGGTGAAAAGGTAGCTCAGGCATGGAATGCCGGAGTAAAATGGGTTAAGAAATAGAAAAGATAAACAGCACCTCGGATTGGGGGTGCTGTATTTTTTATACTTATCTACAATGAAAACTTCTCGAATTCATGTGTAAATTTTTTTATAATGTTGTCAAAGGATACAAGGAGAAAATACCATGAAACAAAACAGTACATTTACAGGTGCCGCTATCGCAGCAGCCGGTGATAAGCTTGTTAAAAACATGAAGCAGCATCTCATGGAAGAAGCGGCAGAAAAATTGGAAGAAGTAGCAGAAAAATTGAAGAAGAATGCACCTAAGAAAAAGGCATTCCCGGAAGGCTTCTTATGGGGAGGCGCTACGGCAGCTAACCAGTTTGAAGGTGGATGGAATGAAGGCGGAAAAGGATGGTCTGTATCCGATGCCGCAAGATCGCATTTAGATATTGATGTGCAGGATTATGCCCGTCAAAATGAAGTGTTAATGAAAGATATCGAAGAGGCAATGGCACATCCGGAAGACTTGGTTCACTATCCAAAACGCCATGGTTCCGACTTTTATCATCACTATAAAGAAGATATCGCGTTACTTGGCGAAATGGGATTTAAAGTATTCCGTATGTCCATCGCATGGAGCCGTATCTTTCCTAATGGAGATGAAGATACTCCAAATGAAGAAGGATTGCAGTTCTATGACAATGTATTTAATGAATTAAAGAAATACAATATTGAACCGTTAGTTACCATTTCACATTATGAACCACCTCTAGAATTATGTTTGAAATATAATTGCTGGTATAATCGTAAGACAATTGATTTCTTTATGAATTTCACAAAGACAATTGTTGACCGTTACCATGATCGTGTTAAATATTGGCTGACATTCAACGAAGTAGACTCTATGATTCGTCATCCATATACAACAGGTGGACTAATTAAGGACCGTTTTGAAGGACAGAACTGGGAAGAAATTATCTTCCAGTCCATGCATCATCAATTTGTTGCCAGTGCATTAGCTACAAAATATATCCATGAAAAAGATCCTGAGGCAAAAGTAGGATGCATGTTAACAAAATTAACATATTATCCATATACATGTCGTCCTGAGGATGTATTGGAAGCACAACAGAGAATGCGCAGCACATATTGTTACAGCGATACACAGGTATTTGGTGAATATCCGGCTTATTTACTGGCAAGATTTAAAAATCATGGATTAAATATCGTGATGGAAGAGGAAGACTTAAAAGTCATGAAGGAATATCCGGTAGACTTTATCTCCTTCTCTTATTACAGCTCCAGCTGTGTTGCCAAAAACACCGAAGGTTTGGATGTTACAGCAGGAAATACCGTTACTGCCATTAAGAATCCATACCTCACCGCAAGTGAATGGGGATGGCAATCCGATCCAATCGGACTGCGCGTATCTTTAGTTGATTTGTATGACAGATATCGTAAGCCGTTATTTATCGTAGAAAATGGCTTGGGTGAAAAAGAAGAATTAGTACCGGATGGTAAAGGATCATACACAGTAGAAGATGATGGTCATATTGAATATTATGATGCTCACTTCCGTGAAATGTATAATGCGATTGTAGAAGATGGTGTAGAGCTTCTCGGTTATACAACATGGGGATGCATTGACTTAATCTCTGAGTCTACAAAACAGATGTCAAAGCGTTATGGATTCATCTATGTAGATTGTGATGATTATGGAAACGGTACATTCAACCGCTATCGTAAAAAATCCTTCTATTGGTACAAAAAGGTTATCGAAACAAACGGTGCCTGCCTGTTTGAAGAAGAATAAGACTATATTTCGGCATGATTCATTTCATGCCGATTTTTTAATTATTAAATATTTGTATTGTTACAGAGTTCTTCAGTCATTATGACAACCATGTAGTATAATCAATAGTAATTGGAGGTGACTCCGTTTATGGACAATAAAACAATCATTAATAAGGCAGCCAATAAAGCGTATAAGAAGGCGAAAAATAAACTTCCGGAAAAAAATATGGAAGATGTATTGGCCATGTCAAAGGCAATTATTACATCTAAGGATAAAAAGGCAGCTATTAAGAAATTGGGAATCGAATATGATGAATTTGTCAAAACCATGGGCAAAGAATTTCTAACGGAGGGATTTGTACAATTTGCCGATCAAAAGATGGAGCAGTCTGACAATGAATATGTCAAAAAACTGAAAGATGTGAATTTCTCCCGAACCCTGGTAAAGACCGGAGCATCCATTGCGCCGTTAGTTGTTGACTATTACCAAGGAAAAATAAATAAAGAGAAATTAGCGGTTCAATTGGTCAAAGTTTGTTATCGGGATATGATGCCATCGCTTTTAAAAGCAGGGGGAATGGATCATCTTGAGATTGGAAAAGTAACCAAGGAGCTTTCTAATAATACAGCCTTAAAGAGTGTCCCGATCGAGATGAATCCAGCTGATTTGATGAGGATTTCTTATGGCATTGTTGCCTATAGAGCGCTGATGGAAGCTTATAAAATATATCAGGGAGCTTTAAAAGATTACAAATTGGCTCGTGACGAACGAATTCGTGTAGAAAAAGAGTGCAATAAAATGATTGATGCGATTGTGAGTTACCGAAAGCAGATGAATAAAGATATCACTGCTTATTTTAATGAGCATTATGATGTGATTGAATCCGGCATTGAAGCTATGGATAAGGCAATTTTAGAAAATGACGTAAATGGCTATATCAAGGGAAATGTTGAGATTCAAAAGCTGTTAGGGTATGATGTTCAATTTACAAATCAGGAAGAATTTGATGATTTAATGGATTCAGATTTCGCATTTAAGCTATAGGAGGAAATGATGGGATTATTTGATAATGTAGTAAAACAGGTTTCAAAAACAACGGATTCCGTGGTAAAAGGAGTCGGAAAAATGGGTTCTGATGCAGCAGGCGCAATTGCGCAGACAGGCAATACAATTGTTAAAAAAACACAGGACGCTTTTACAAAGGTGGAACCTAATAATTTAATAAAACCGTATGATGCGATGAAAATTGTTTATTGTGTGATGGCTGCTGACGGAAAGATTGATGAATCAGAGCTCGAAGAATTTAGTAGTATCGGGAAACAAATTGACCCGAAATTTAAAGATCATAAAAAAGAATTAATTGCCGAATGCAAGAAAATTGTGAAGTCCGCAAAGAAGGATGATGACTACCTGGATGCACTTGCAGAGACTGTTTCAGATATTATAAAAGAATCCAAAAAGACTGATGAGGGTTCTATCCTTCCGAGATTGTTGTTGTGGAATTTGATCGTGATTGCGTATGCAGAAGGAAAATTCTCTAAAACAGAAAGAAAAATTGTTCGTACCGTTGCACGAAGATCAAAAATTGATAGTTCGATTATCAAAGATATGGAGAATTCTATACGTACAGTACAATTGATAGAAAATGAAGAACGCATATTAAAAAAGTCAAAAAAGACATATTCTAAGGCAGATGAGAATTTAAAAGAGCTGAAGCATAGAAAAAAAGTAATTATGGAAAGTACATATGCGCTGATTAATGAAGGGGAGTTTTAAGTATGCCAATTGTTTCAACATTATTAATCGCAACAGCTGCAACTACCGGAGCATTTGGAGCCGGGAAAACAGCCAAGGCAGTTGTGAACAGTAAAAAAGCGAGCGATCTTAACGATATTGCGAATAAATCTGTTGCCGAGGCGAAAGCTGTTTTGGAAGAGCAGAGAAAACAGGTCAGTCAATCTTTAAAACATTTAGGAGAAGAAAAACTATACGTATTGCGTCATAGTGTAAAGGATTTTTTAGAGGCTTTTGAACAGATAAAAAATGTGGATTTTACAGAATCCACGGGATTAGAAGAAATCAAAAAGCTAAAGATTGATAAACAGAACTTTAAAGAATTAAAAGATTTGGAAAGTTTTGCCTTAAGTCTTACAGAAGGAGCCGGTGCTGGATTGGCTGGCGGTGCTTTGACAGCTTTTGCGGCATATAACGGAGCAATGGCTATAGGAACAGCTTCTACGGGGACTGCCATATCTACATTAAGCGGAATTGCGGCAAAAAATGCGACATTAGCTTGGTTTGGAGGCGGCTCTCTTGCCAGCGGCGGAATGGGCATGGCCGGAGGAATGATGGTTCTGGGAAGCGTTGTTGCAGGCCCTGCACTTTTGGTTATGGGTGCGATTGGAGATGCCAAGGCAAACCAAAAATTGGAAACAGCTTTGAAGAATAAAGCGGAGGCAGATAAGATTGTAGAATCATTAAATACGGCAAGTCTGCAATGTTCTGCGATACGCAGAAGAACATATATGCTCTACAATCTTTTGGCTGGGCTAGACAGTTACTTTGTTCCACAGATTTGGAATATGCAGGATATCATAAATAATGAAGGGACAGATTATCGTGCATACAAACCGGAATCAAAAAAGGCAATTGCGGTAGCTGCAAGTACGGCATGTTCTGTAAAAGCAGTATTGGATACACCGATACTCACAAAAGATGGAAAGCTCACAAAATCATCGGAAAAAGTGGTTAAGGAAATAGAAACAACCATCTATAAGTAATATATACGGCATGGATTCAATTCATGCCGATTTTTATATTGTGGTGATATGTTGGAATTAGGGAACATTCTAGCTTGAAAAAAGGCAAAATGTTCCCTAATACATGTTGATACCCTAGGGAAAAACTTATGTTCGTGCCACAGGCGAGGCGATTGTATTACACAAAACTTGCGACACTGTCGCAACAATTCGAAAGGGTGAAACGCTTAATAAAAGGATTTATTAATCAGATTATGAAGAATCCATTATTTGCGGCAAATTCAGAGGGTTTCATTAAAAAACATATTTCTCGGTAAAACGATAATGACATGTCAAAAGCACAATACGCTTCATTTCATGCCGATTTTTTAATTAAAGTGAGCATAAAATTATATGTAGTACAAAAAACATAAATGCTTTATACTTTAGACGAACAAAAATTTAAACAGATTTAACGAAAAGGAGCTTTAATTATGGACAATAATACAGATGGAGTTCGTTTATTAAAACACAAGATGAGTTTTGGAAGGGTATTGTTTAGCTGGACAGGGATCATCCTGATTCTGCTGATCATATTTGTTTCACTCTTTTTAGTGGCCATTTCCTATTTTGCCAAATGGTTGACAGGTATTGCGGCCGGTGTATTTATCTTTGATTTACTGGTGGTGATTTATCTTGTTAACTCCAATATGGATTCTTCTGCAAAAATTACATGGTTACTTGTGATTACGGCAATACCGGTAGTAGGAGCCTGCTTATATCTTTTCTCCAGATTAAGCATTGGTTCCAGAACGCTTCGTAAGGCAACCGAAGATCAGCAGTACATGACAAGAGATTCATTAGGAAACCATGATGCTGAGTTAGCAGAATTAGCTAAACAAGATACACAGGCAGCCGGTACAGCTGCATATATCCAATCAACCGGAACGTATCCTGTATGGATGCACAATGATGTAAAGTATTATTCATTAGGAGAATATAAATGGGAAGCCCTGCTGGAGGATTTAAGAGCTGCCAAAGAGTTTATCTTTATGGAATACTTCATCATTGATGAAGGATTGATGTGGGGTAAGATGCTTGAAATTATGAAACAGAAGGCCGCAGAAGGTGTTGAAATCCGCGTTCTATATGATGGAACCAATGAATTTAATACGCTTCCGCGAAATTATCCGGAGAAGCTGAAAGAAATCGGTATTCAATGTAAAGTATTCTCTCCGTTAATTCCTGTTGTCTCTACGCATTATAACTATCGTGACCATCGTAAAATCCTTGTTATAGATGGTAAAGTAGCTTACAACGGCGGTGTTAACTTAGCCGATGAATATATCAATGCGATCGTAAAATACGGACATTGGAAAGATACCGCAATCCGCATTGCAGGTCCTGCTGTAGACTCGTTTACGGTCATGTTTTTAGAAATGTGGAACCTACTGGAAGAAAAACCGGACGTAGAAAAATATATTGGGAAATACGATACCTATGACTCCAAAGGCTTTGTGATTCCGTTTGGTGACAATCCATTTGATAAACATAAGGTCGGTGAAACCGTTTATATGGATATCCTGTATCAGGCAAAACAATATGTCCATATCATGTCTCCATATCTGATTTTGGATGATGAAATGATCGCTGCATTATGTTCTACAGCTCTAAGAGGTGTGGATGTAAAACTCATTGTTCCGGGAATGTATGATAAGCAGGTGGTTGGTGAATTAGGGGAAACCTATTATGAAAGATTGATCCAATCGGGCGTAGAAGTATATGCGTATACCCCTGGATTTATTCACGCTAAGATGTTTATCTCCGATGACATCAAAGCTGTTGTTGGAACGATCAATCTGGATTATCGAAGCTTATATCATCATTTTGAATGCGGTACTTATATGTATGATACTGAGTGTATCAAGGATATTAAAGCAGACTTTAAAGATACCATCGCAAAATGTCACAAAGTATCTTTGGAAGAAGCGAAGAAAACGAAAGCCGCAGGTCATGTAGCCCGCTTATTAGCTCCAATGATGTAGAACAAAGCGTCAGATATCTCTGTAAAAGAGGAATCTGGCGTTTTATAATTATCTGTGTAACAATATGAACAACACATCTAATTTATGTAAGTATGCTGTATAATTTAGATAAGTATAATATGTTTAAAAAAGGAGCTTGATTATGGATAATAATTATTCGGATGAAGGCATTCGCCTGTTGAAAAGCCAGATGAATCTGGGAAAGGTTCTGTTTAGCTGGACCGGTATTATTGTGATACTTCTGGTGATTATGGTGCTTGCCTTTTTGCAGATTATAGGAAACTTTGCCCATTGGTTAACAGGCATTGCGGCAGGTGTATTTATCTTTGAATTGATTGTAGTTATTTACCTTGTTAACAGCAGCATGGACTCTTCTGCCAAGATTACATGGTTGCTTGTCATCGTGGCATTACCGGTATTAGGGGCCTGTCTTTATATTTATTCTCTGCAAAGTTTTGGATCTCGAGCACTTCGTAAAGCCACCGAAGAACGAACCAAATTAACAAGAGAAACTTTAGGAACACGTGAAGAAGATCTGAATGCGCTGTGCGCCAAAGACCCGCAGGCAGGAGGAACAGCCACCTACATCGATAATACGGGTATGTATCCGGTATTTACCGGCAATAAAGTAACATACTTCCCGCTAGGAGAATTGAAGTGGCAGGCTTTATTGGAAGATATGAAAAATGCCAAAGAGTTTATCTTTATGGAATACTTCATTATTCAGGAAGGCCTGATGTGGGGGAAGATGCTTGAAATTATGAAGCAGAAGGCAGCCGAAGGCGTTGAGATTCGCGTTTTATACGATGGGACCAATGAATTCAGCACTCTGCCGCACAGCTATCCGAAAAAATTAGAGGAAATAGGAATCCAGGCTAAGATGTTCTCCCCGTTGATTCCGATTGTATCAACTTATTTCAATTACCGTGATCATCGTAAGATTCTTGTGATTGATGGAAAAGTAGCCTACAACGGCGGTGTTAACTTAGCGGATGAATACATCAATGCCATCCAGAAATGCGGTCATTGGAAGGATACAGCGCTCCGCATTGAAGGACCGGCCGTAGATTCCTTTACGATGATGTTTTTGGAGATGTGGCATTTATTAAAAGGGACACCGGATGCCCAGAAGTATATCGGCAAATCCGAAAGCTTTGATACAAAAGGATATGTAATACCGTTTGGAGATAATCCATTTGATAAATACAAAGTGGGCGAAACCGTATATATGGATATTCTTTACCAGGCAAAAAAATATGTCCATATCACATCACCATATCTGATTTTAGATGATGAGATGATTGCAGCACTATGTTCTACTGCCTTACGCGGTGTTGATGTTAAGCTGATCGTTCCGGGAATATGTGACGGAAAGATGGTCGGTGAATTAGGAAAAACCTACTACGGACGGTTAGTAGATGCCGAGGTAGAAGTTTATGAGTATACACCTGGATTTATTCACGCAAAGATGTTTATTTCCGATGACATTAAAGCGGTAGTAGGTACAATTAACCTTGATTATCGCAGTCTTTATCATCATTTTGAATGCGGTACCTACATGTATGATACCGATTGTATTCAAGATATTGAGGCTGACTTTGAAGATACACTCGCAAAGTGCCGCAGAATTACTGTGGAAGAGACTAAGAAAACGACAGTATTAGGACGGATAGCCCGCCTATTTGCGCCGATGATGTAGAATGTTACATTTTTGTGACAGTTTTGTTGATTGACTTCAAAGTTCTTTAGAATTATATTCAAGGTACAAACGAAATGGGGTGGAAACATGAAATTTTTGAAAATTACAGCTGCTGCTTTGGCTTGTGTTATTGCACTTGCAGGATGTTCTAAATCCGAGTTTGGAATGGTTTTAGAAAACAACATTATTACTGTTACTGCGGACAATTCCGGAGATGATGATACTGCATCGGCAGGAACATTTGTCGTAGAAGAAAACCAGGAACTGGTTATGGAATCCAAGCTTCAGGATGGTGACAAGATTAAGGTTTCCTTTATTGATGCTTCCGATGTGAGTGAAGATGAGGAAGATTTTGATGAATTGCTCAAAAAAAAGGCAGATTGGGAAACGGTTTTAGAAGGAACTCAGACTGTTTACGGTGGTATTTTGCCGGGTGATTATTTTGTCAGAGTAGAAGTCGAAGGCAAGGCAACCGGTACTGTTACAATTTCTGTTCGTGACATCCAGGATCCGGATACATGGGATAAGCAGGCTTCCAAAGAGGATGCATTAGCTGCTATTGGTATGGAATCCTTTGAAATTCCGGAAGGAGCAGAAATTCGTTTAGGAGCTGTTACAGCCGGTGAATACAGAACTCATGAAGGTGCTGTAAAAGTTAACGTTGCCTATCCGGCAGTAGATATGTTTGTTTATAAGGCTGCTGAAGATGTAAACGGTGGCGATCCTACTTTTGAAGGCAATGAATACGCCAACGAATGGACACAGGATATTGACGGTATTACCGTAACCTGCTACGGAAACAATGAAGGCGATGCCACAAAGACTGTTTGGACAAGAGATGGTTATAGTTATGCCATTATCGTACACGGTCTTGGAGGAGAAATCGATTTCGGTCTTCATGCAGAAGATTTAGCTGCGGTTGTTCCGGGAATTCAATAATGAATCAGGCATTCAGTCATTTGACTGGATGCTTTTTTATTACCAAATCATGGTATAATAGTGGCAGTTGAGGTGAGAATTATGGCTGATTTAAAAGTAATGAAGCACTGTCCTAACTGCGGTACATGGAATGACGATGATTCTTTATTCTGCATGAACTGCCGGTGTGATTTATCATCTGTAGATGCAGTACCGATTGAAGAAGAATCGACTGATTCTTTCTTTACGGAAGAAATTGAAAATCATGATAATAAACAAAATCTTGAACGGCCGAATACAGAGATGTATGAGGGCATTATTCCACCGATTCGTGAAAGCGAATCCGCTACCGAATCTATGTCTCATACCACTTCCAGCATTCCGGTAATACCTCCGGTCAACAATCCGGAACCGAAAAAGGATTTCAAAAAATATTATACCTATGGCGGTATTGCGGCATTGCTTCTCGTGGCAGGTATTGGTCTTATGTTCTTTATGAACCGTGGCGAATCACAGATTTCTGCTTACGATTCACACATCACACAGGGTCAGAAATACGTTGCCGAAAAGAAATATGAAGCTGCTATTGATGAATTCGAGCAGGCAAAGAAAATTGATCCTAAAAAAGAAGCAGCTTACGAGAATTTATATTATACCTATGAAAAACAGGGAGATATTAAGCAGCAGCAGTTTATCTATAACGAATACAATATAGAGACCGGTAAAACCCAGAAAGATATGCAGGAAGCCCAGAAGGAAATCTATATTATCATCGTAGAACCGGCTCCGGCTGATCCGGAAGATCCTAAGGAGGAACCAAAAACACCGGCAAGCTATGATGAAGAAGCACCTGTTTTGGAACAATGGAAAAATGTAACGGATTGGTCTGCTTTTGAGACATCCAAAGAATATTCTTACGAGATCCGCTGGAGTGCAGTAAACGGAGCTGAAGGATATGAATTCAATTACGCCGTTGAAAAAGACACGACCACAGAATTAACGGAAGATGTCAAGGAAACTTCCTTTAAATTAACGTTCAAAGATTATGAGGGATTCTTAGCTAAGGTGCGGGCATTTAAGACTGTTGACGGAGAAAGGGTCTATACCCCTTGGAGCGTGATCCAGGCAATGGATAAAGATGCCGTACAGAAAGAATGTGACCAACTGAATCCGTTTATTGAACAGAAACCGGAAGAAGAAAAGAAAGAGGAACAGAAGCAGGAAGAAGAGAAGAAAGAAGAAAAGAAGGAAGAAGAGAAAAAAGATGATGAATTCGGAAGTGTAGATGACCTGAATGATATCGATGGACTTTTCGATGCCTTCTTGAATAATGAGATTCCTGCCTATAATAAGCAGGGCGGAGAAATTTGGTTCAAGAATCTCCGGGATGCCCAGGAACATGAGAGATACGCTGAAGGAAAACGCGTTGACTTGGATAACGATGGCCAACAGGAATTGATTTTAACCGGAGGAGCAGCTACCTACGGCGGTATGTATCTGGACGCCAAAGATGGAAAGCTTGTATGTTTTGAACAGGGACAGGGCACTACCGGTATTCTCGGTTATGGTTACTATGACGGCAAGACCGTTATCTGCCACAGCGATACCAGTCATGCCGGAAGAAACGTTTATACCTTTACCGTCTATAATGGGGCTGATACAATCGTGGATACCTTTGATTTGAAAGCCGAATATTATAATATGAGCCCGGACCGCTATGACAACAAGGATGCTAAATTGACCTTTAAAGGCCAGACGATTACTTTGCAGGAATACGAAAATTTACTCCGAGAAATTTTTGCCGATTCCGACCCTGGATATCCGTTCCTTTTAAACGATGCAGCGCCTTTGGAAAATGATAAAAATGAATCTGTTGAGGTAAGCCAGCCAAAGACCGAGACCGAAAAAGAAGAGACACAGACTGCTCCTGTAGAGAGTACTAACGACCAAAAAGAATCGGAGGAGCCGGTAGAACAATATCCGAAGGATATCACCATGGATGATCTTCTTGAAGAAGTCTACGAGAAATATGTCTTCTCCAACGGCTTAGGATGGAGAACCGAGGTACAGATTTATGCAGACGGAACTATAGAAGGACATTATTTTTACGAAACATTTGAAAGCGGAGAGGGTTATGATGTCACCCGTACCGAGTCTTACTTTACAGCGAAGCTCAAAAACATCAAGAAGACAAAAGACGGTGTATTTACAGCAGAATTTACGGAATATGAAAACGAGAATCCGGGAAATTCGGATCAGATCATCGAGGAAGGTTCTACGAAGATTAAAGTGGTTTACATGGAAAAGACCTATGGCTTCGACAACTGCAAGACTTTAACTTTCTATGCACCGGGTACACCGATTACTGAATTTACAGACAAGCAGCGTGAGTATCTTCCAGATCAAAATATGACAGGCGATTTTGGCTGGATGCTTAATAATGAGGACAACTACTTAATGTGGGGAACAACAGAGTAAAACGGGCAGGTGCCCGTTTTATTGTATAGGAGGTAAAATGGCAAGAGCATCGACTAAAGAAAAAAAGACAGTGTATCAAATACGCCGGGAAGAATTAGGGTTAAGCCGAGAAAAGGCCAGCGAGCTGCTGGAGTTTATGACACCGGAGCGGATTGAGAGGATAGAAAGCGGTAAATTTACTGCCCATCCCGATGAAGTGGTGCTGATGGCAAAAAAATACAAAGCACCGCAGTTATGTAATTATTATTGTGCTAAGGAATGTGAGATAGGCAGACAATATGTTCCGGAAATCAAGGTAAAAGAGCTTCCTCAGATTGTGCTGGAGATGCTGGCATCGCTAAATTCCGTAAAGAAACGGCAGGAGCGTTTGATCGAAATAACTGTTGACGGTCAAATCGCAGCAGAAGAGATTGAGGATTTGATTACCATTCAGGAAGAATTGGAAAAAATATCGATTACCGTGGAGACCCTTCAGCTATGGGTTGAGAACAAATTAGCTTCCGGAGATATCGATATGGAAGCTTATACAGCCGCAAAGAGTAAGAGAATAGGCAATTAGACGCCTATTCTCTTATTTTTTGTGGAAAATCGAATCGTTATTTTGCACTTATTGTTATGGGAAGGAAGCGGATTCAAAGATATTATGTAACCGTAATAAGAAAGGTTCCCTTTCTATTAGGGAAAAGGAGGGAAGAAGAATGAATGAATTAAGAATTCCAAATTGGGTATGGATCGTAATTGGCCTGATTTATTGGATCTCCCCAGATCTTCTGCCTGGCCCAATCGATGATATTCTTGTTATGGTGTACGCATTATATCGCTACCATAACGAAATGAATGTTTACGAACAAGATTAATGATATACCGGCATGATGTCTCCGGCATGCCTTACTTGACATAGATAGTCCTCCTCAAAAATGTGTTCTCTTTCAAAGTTACCGGAGTAAAATACAAGCCGATGGCGGTTCATCGGCTTTTCTTTATGTCCGGGAAACAGTTAGACATTCGGCAAATAATCAAAAACTTGCCAAAACTCTAATTATTAATCATAAAAAACGGAAGAGTGGAATATACTCTTCCGAATTGTTTATGATGTATCGAGTTCTTGTTGGAATAGTATCCTACGTTTCTAATTCTAAAAATCTGTCTTTTCCATATCTAAAGTATTTAAATTTCTTAGTCCTTCAACTAAATATGCATATTCTAATAAGCGCTGCTTACGGATATATGCCAAACTTTTATACCTTTTCTTTTCTAAAAGGACATTTCTGTATTTCTGGGGATTTTTGATTTCGGTAAAAGGAATACCAGACAACAGACAGGACGAAAGATACAGAATTTTACACGCTTTCCAAACTGCATCCTCAAAATTATAGCCAGATAATAAAATATGATTTTTCAAGGATTTAATACCTCTTAGATAAGAAAAGAATTCATCTTTATCTACAGATCCTTTAGCGATTATGCAAAGACATGTATGTATTGTATCCTTTAAAACGTCGCTTTTATCCCAATTCTGTCCTCGAAATGTAATTTCATGTTCAGCTGAGGTTTCGTAGGTGATTTTCACCAAAGCATAATCTTCTATATAGTCAAAAAGCAAACCTATATCAAATAATTGTTTAGCGATTTCTAATTGTTTTCCATTATGAATAGGAACACCTGTTGTATGTGGTGCAAAGGCAGTGAGTTTCTCTCCTAAAAGGCAATCTGCAGTAGGAATTTGTACTGTTGCGTTGTCACCATACGTAAGGAGTAAATCGTTTTTTATTTCTTTTTCTATGGTCTGTGCATAGGGAATATGAGAATAAACAACATCCAAAAGAATATAAAATAATTTAGATTGAACTGGAGAATAATAAAAGAACTTAAAATGACGTTTTATTAAATTTCCTCTTCTTTTTCTAATATCCTCTGTTTTTGAAACAAAGGGAAAAATAGCAGATGCCATTTCGATATAATGGCCTATATCTGTTCCGGGTTCTACCAGAATGTCAATGTCTGTAGAAAGCCTGGCAGGAGTATCTAATAGCAGCATTAGACTTGTGCCACCCTTGAAACAAAAAGGTATCCCAACTGTTCGCAAAGCCTCTAACAATCCAAAGGCATATAATGATCTTTCAATCAGTCCGGGGATCACATTTGTATTTTTTTTGAAGCGCTTTAATATATTCCATTGTATAAACAGTTTTATCAATCATTTGTTAACACCTCCAAGTTGATAATTGTTTCTTCCTGAATAAAATTTAGAACTTTTTTATCAATGCCCCTCCGTTTAGCGTAGCGAAACATTTTTGCGATATTTACATTATATTTTTCAAAAGAATCTTCAAAAATAGTTCTATATTCTTGACGATAGATAATGGATTGAGTTAATCCTCTCCCAAAAAGGTCTACTAGCAATTTTTCTAATGGAGATTGTTTATATGGACCATATGAACAAGGTACTTCAGACATTAATTTTTGAACAATAATCATATCCGCGCGGAAATATTTATAGTACTCGTCAATTTTTGGCTTAAATAGAACATGCGGATAATTTTCAAACAAAAAATTAAATACGCTTTCATCCAACATATTTTCGACATCAATGAATATAACGTTATTAGCTATCAAATGATTTACAAATTCATTCATTTGGGTGAGCTCCCAAATTTGAAAGTCTACTAAAGGGAACTCTTTCTGGATTAAAGAGGATACATTGGTGGCCGTAATAGAAAGTGGATGATAATAATTGTGCTTATTTGTGACGATATAATGCCCTTTGTAAGAACGGGTTATACTTCCTGAGGCACATAACTGATTTAAAGTATAATAAATTGTTGAACTGGCAATATTAGGCGATTTAATACGCATCACCTCAGCAAATTCTTTCGTCGTAAACGAAGGATGAGTGTCCATGTATTCTTTTAAGAAATTGTTTTCCATATGATCACCTCTCATTAACTTAATCGGTATTCCGGTATATAATTACTACTGGCATTTTTTGAAAGTTTCTTTGCATTCTTTCTACTTTCTAATACGATTGTTTATTAGAAAAGACAAAAATATTTGAATTTTTCCGGTATATAGTGCATATAATCATTAGACATTCGGCAAGTTTTTAATTATTTGCCAATACTCTAATATCTGGGATAAAAAAAGACGATTGGGAAGTTTCCCAATCGTCTGCATATGATTAGTCTAAATCTTTACCGTTGGATGCGATTACTTTCTTATACCAGAAGAAGGAGTCTTTTTTACTTCTGGAGAAATCGCCTGTATCATCATCGTGTCTGTCGACATAGATAAATCCATAACGTTTTCTCATTTCACCGGTACCGGCTGATACAAGATCGATACAGCCCCAAGGTGTATAACCCATTAAATCAACATCATCTTCTTCAACAGCTTTGATCATCTCTTTAATGTGTTCTCTTAAATATTCAATGCGGTAAGGGTCATGAATGGATCCATCCGGTTCAACAGTATCTCTTGCACCCATTCCGTTTTCAACAATAAACAAAGGAACTTGATAACGGTCATACAACATATCCAATGAAACACGGAGTCCTACCGGATCAATCTGCCAGCCCCAGTCTGTCATCTTAAGATAAGGGTTCTTACCACCCATGATGACATTTCCTTCAACCTGCTCAATTGGTCTTGCACTTTCGATGGAGGAGAAGTAATAACTGAATCCAAGATAATCCACTTTACCTTTCAACATAATTTCTTCATCGCCCGGTTCCATTACCGGTTTAGCACCCTGACGTTTCCATACAGATGTACAGGTGTTGGAATAATAACCGCGTACGTGAGCATCGCCATAATAGAACAGATTCAACATCTTTTCGCGGTTTGCGACCTGGTCATCCGGATCACAGGTTGCCGGATAACTCATCATTACCAGTAACATACATCCGATTTTGTTTTCAGGATCAATTTCATGTCCGGCAATAACGGCTTTCGCGCTGGCTACAAACATATGGTGGGAAGCTTGAACAATTGTTTTACCTCTGTCTTCGCCATCTTCAAAGACGATACCTGCTTGATGATATGGATGTCTGCCCGGAGTCATTGTGGCATTGATTTCATTAAAGGTCATCCAGTATTTTACTTTGCCTTTATATCTTTCAAAGCATGTGCGAGCATATCTTTCAAAGAAGTCAACCAGCTTTCTGTTTCTCCATGATCCATATTCTTCTACAAGTGTTAATGGTGTTTCATAATGTGAAAGGGTTACAACCGGTTCGATGCCGTATTTTAATAATTCATCAAAAATCTGATCATAGAATTTTAAACCTTCTTCATTTGGAGTTTCTTCATCGCCGCGCGGGAAGATTCTTGTCCATCCGATCGACATACGGAAACATTTAAATCCCATTTCCGCAAAGAGTGCGATATCTTCTTTCCAGTGATGATAGAAATCGGTCGCTTCATGGCTTGGATAGAATACGCCCGGTATTATTTCCGGATCAATCTGACGTTTTACGCCATGACGTGCTCCTCTTTCAATATCAGCGATACTAAGGCCTTTTCCACCTTCCAGATATCCACCTTCATATTGGTTAGCTGCCGTAGCACCACCCCATAGAAAATCCTTTCTCAATTCCATAGTATTATCCTTTCCAGACTTGTTGTCTTTTCCTGTCTAAATTATAACATCATTAAATAGATGATATTTAAAAAAGGGTTTCTAAATTAGAAACCCGGGATTATTTTTCAATCCATTTTTGAATGATTTGTTTCAATCCATCAAAATCTTTTAAGCTGCTTGTATCGTTGGCATAAGGAATCATCGTAACATCCACATCGGTATCAAGATTATCGATAAATCCTCTCTGGTGACCGATCTTTTTATTACATAAAATATAGTCCGGACGGACGGTCTTTAACAGCAGATTGGTGCGATAGATTGCGTTTTCATTCTGTTCTGTTATCACAACCGTCTTATCAAACAGGGAAGTGATCTTTGAAGTTCTTTCGTTCATCACATCGGTGTCGACAAGAATAAAATCATATTCCTTGGACTTTATGGCTCCTTCTAAAATCGTTTTATAAGCTTCGATGGACATCGATGCCGATATCGGAAGATAGGTAAACCCATTTGTCTGTAAATAAGGTTTAATCACTTCATAAAGGCTGGCTCCCTTTGAAGGGCTGTCTTTATCGGTTAGATCTGAAGCATGAAGGTATCCGGTATGGGATGGTATGAATTCAGTATTCAGATATAACACACTTTTATCAACTGACAACATTTCGGAAAAGAGAAGTGCAAGAGTAGTCTTTCCGGCTCCTCCTAAACCGGAGATAAAGCCAATGGTCTTTGGATTTCTGATAATAAGATTTTGAATGATTCTATCCGCAATACTTTTGGCGCTGCTGCCTTCATGGGTGATAATAATCTCCCCTGCGTTTACAGGTTCGTTATAAACCGTATCCCGTATCACAATAATATCAGCTGCGCTGTTGAGGTAGGATAAATCAGTCATCGTAATAAATTGAACATTGTATCCAAAAGCCTTCATTAAGCGTATTTCTAAATCCTCCAGAAAATCAGTATTCGGATCCACTAAAACAATAATTGGTTTTTCCATAACATACCTCACTTAATTTCAACTTTAAAGGCAACATCCGCCAGTTTTAGAACATCTCCATCATTGATGGCACATGCCAGCATCGGAGTTAGTTTATTATCATTGATATACGTTCCGTTTCTTGACTGCATGTCTTCTACAAAGAATAAGTTCGCATTTCTTGTAAAACGGCAGTGTACATTACTGATGCTCGGAGACATTGACAATGGATAATCTGTACGTGATTTCGATCTTCCTAACACAAACCGATCTTTATCGACGATGATATCATCGCATTCATTTTTGAGGGCATGAAGAATTAATGTCTGTCTTTGTAAAGAAAGATAATTTGAATGAAGTTCAATACCATCTAATTCAATATCTAAATCCATCTTTTCGATGATTTCTGGGAAAGATGCCTGAGATCGTAACATCGCAAGAAACTGCACTAAAACAGGATCTTCTTTGTTCTGTACATAATTGGCAAGATTCATAAAGACGTAGCGAAGTCTTCGGTTGATATCGTGGCGGGTACGATTTTCATCCTTTTCTTTAGGAATATATATAAAGTATGGCTGAATGGTTTCCGGATCAATATAAAAGGAATCCTCATCTAAGTCTAAATTCCGCGTAGAAAAGGCTGTTTTATCTCTTAAATCCAGAAAAGCTTTGATGATATTGATGCAGATCTGGGTAAATACAGTTCCTGAAATAAACGATACACAATCGGAAAAATTCAAATAGGATTCTGTCAGATAAATCATCTTATGCTGGTTATTATGAATCGTATCGAATCCTTTTAAAAGCCGGTTTAAAGAGGAAATTGTATAAAATTTTTCATATTCTTCTTCGGCAAAAGGAACATCTGAAGAAAATGTATAGGAAATATGATCTGCCTTAATTTGTTTGATAATACCTGAGCTCATAATTTCGCCTCCTACACAATTATAGCACGAGATTTTTAGAAAAATGATATGATAAACATACGAAAGAGGGATAAGAATATGACGACGATGGCCGAGGTTCGTGAAACCTATGAAATCCATGAAAAATTAGGAGAAGGCGGTGGCGGTATCATCTTTAAGGGATATCATAAGCGTCTTCGTACTCCCGTAGTTTTTAAACAGATAAAAAATCCTAATGTTTCCATCAATCATCATGAAGTGGATATTTTAAAAAAATTAACGAACTCCTATCTGCCGAAGGTATATGACTTTTTAGAAATCACCGAAAACGGCAGAACGGAATATTATACCGTAATGGATTATATTGAAGGCTCTTCCTTGTCGGATTTATTGAAGCAGGGGAAGTCTTTTAAAGAAGAACAGATTATCTTATGGGGTATACAGCTTGCGAATGCCTTAAGTTATCTGCATAAACAGAGACCGCCTATCATTCATTGTGATGTCAAGCCGGGCAATATCATTGTAAGGCCGGATGGGGATGTGTGTTTGATTGATTTTAATATCGCATATAATTTGAATTCCAATGCCGTTATGGGTTATTCCAAAGGCTATGCCTCCCCGGAGCAGGTACAGGCAATACAGGCAAGAAAAAGTGGAGTTGGAGGACTGCAGGCATTAGATGCCAGGACGGATATTTATGGCTTAGGGGCCACCTTGTATCATCTGATTACCCTGCAGAAACCGGAGGATGACCCGGATTTAACACTTCTTGAAAGTAAAGCTTCTATGGAGCTGGCGCTTATCATTGAAAAATGTTTGAAGAAGAAAAAGGAAGACCGCTTTGATAGTGCCGGAGATGTACAGAAGGCTCTATATAATATTGCTTCAGGAGAAAATGTATATCGCAAGATGGTAAGACATCATAAGCAGGTCCGAAACATGATCCTGGCAAGTCTTGGATTTTCGGTGTTACTTTTGTGCTTCTCCGTATTTTTGATCTTCAGGGAAGGAAGTAACGAATACAATACCTATGTGGAACAAGAGCGTGCAGCAAGAACAGCAGGGGATTATACATCTTTGGATGAATATTATCGTAAGGCTATTGCGCAGGATGAATCGAAAATTGATGCCTATTATGAAAAAGCGTTAGGACTGTATGAACAGGGGTCTTATGAAGAGTGTGCTAATTTTATCAATCAATCGGTACTGTCCAACAGTAAGGTTTCCCAGGTTGGAGAAGTCTTCAGCGATACCTTATATCTTCTTGCGAAAAGTTATTACCGATTAAATGATTATTCTGCTTCGGTACAGGTCTATAACGACTTGATGCAGCGAAAAGATTTACAGCCTGCCTATTATCGGGATTTTGCGATTGCCTTAGCTTATGATAATGATATCGCAAGAGCCCAGGATATTGCGTATCAGGCAAAAGAGGCGGGTCTTATGGATGATCAGCTCCAGTTAGTCAACGGAATTATCGCTTATAAATCCGGTAATAAATCAGAAGCTAAAAGCTACTTAAATGAGGTCTTGTCCACTTCATCGGATGATGAAGTAAAAACGGATGCCTATATTATGCTGGCAGATTGGGATATCGAAGATAATGATTTGTCTGCGGCAAGAAATACTTTGTTGAAGGCAAGAAAAGATATTCTCAACAGTAATTTAAGAATGATTTTGGAGAAATTAGCGCAGGTAGACATCGATTTAGCGAATTCAGGTAACCAGAATTCATATCGTAAAGAAGCCATTTCCATTTTCGAAGAGATTATCAATAAAGGCTGGGGAACGTATCAAACCTATAATAATCTGGTAGTTCTGTATCAAAAAATGGGGGATACAACAGCGGCCATCCGCGTATTAAATACGATGGAAAAAGAATATGGAAAGGATTATAACACCTATAAGCGCCATGCGATCTTAGAATACGATATCCAGGCAAAGAAAACAGCTTCTACAAGGGATTATTCTTATTTTGAGACCTATTACAGACAGGCAGTTAAGGCATATGATACAAGCCTAAATGATGCAGAAATGGATGTTTTGGATGAAATGTATCGCAATGTCAAAGAAGGAGGATGGCTATGAGCACAGGATGGATCTTACTGATTATCAGTATTATCTTAATAATTATCAATATTGCGGCTTTAATTATCACCTCCAGTAAATTTAGAAAAGAAGAAGCCGAAACGCTGGCGGACTTTAAGAACGGAAGGTTTTATTAAGTGAAACGAAAAGAAAGAACGGTAATCACAACAGATGGTGAAGTGGATGATCAAAATTCTTTGATTCGTGCTCTTCTTTATTCCAACGATATGGATATTGCCGGTATCGTGATGACAAGTTCCATGTATCACTATGCCGGTAATGAAACCATACCGCCATTTCGATGGACGGGTACTAAATGGGTTTATGATCTTTTAGATGCCTATGAAAAGGATTATGATAACTTGGTTTGTCATGATCCCAACTATCCAGCACCGGATTATTTAAGATCTGTTACAAAGATTGGCAATATATCCAACCAGGGCGAGATGGAAGAAGTTACCGAAGGATCTGCGTTTTTAGAACAGTTGTTTCTGGATGATGATCCACGTACTTTATATGTTCAAACATGGGGTGGCACTAATACCACCGCAAGGGCATTAAAATCTATCGAAGAAAAATGGAAAGATACAGATAAATGGGATGTTATTCAATCTAAGATTAATGAGAAGGTTGTCATCTATATTATTCTGGACCAGGATGCTTCGTATCAGGATTATATTGCCGTTCATTGGCCGGATATCAAAATTATCAATGATACCTCTAATTTCTGGCACTTTGCGTACGCATGGCAATTCCACAGCGATGAGCTCAACAGCACATTAAAAGGGGATTGGTGTTTTAATAATTTAGTCAATAATGATTCTGCCCTGATGTCTCATTATGCCTTAATGGGTGATGGAAAGATGATCGAAGGTGAATTATATGAGGAGCAAAGAGGAACAGAGGATTATCTAAAAGCTAATCCAAATTACCATAGATATGACTTTATCTCTGAAGGCGATTCTCCATCCTTTTTCTATCTGATTGATGTCGGACTTAGAAGTTTGGAAGATCCATCCTTTGGTGGATGGGGAAGTCGGTTTGGAAGGATAAATGACAGGCTGTATAAAAATATTGTCCTGGATTATGATCCTTATTCTAAGCAATTTGAAGCCCAATACAGTTTATCGCGTTGGTTTAATGCGATTCAAAATGATTTTGCGGCCCGTGTCAAATGGACGCTTTCCAAAGAAGTTAAAAAAGAATTGGAAGCACCGGTCATAGAAGTAGAAGAAGGACTGGATATAAGTGCAAAGGCTTCAGATATGGTTCAACTACATGCTCATGTTCTTAATAAAGAAAAGGATGAGTGTGATTATCGCTGGTGGAGATATTTTGAAGCAGATACATATGGAAAATTTGAATTAGAGACAGAAGTAATCAAAGCAGGAGATTTGCAGTTGAATATTGTAGGAAAGACAAATGAAAAAGTCTTAGATCCAATACAAATTCAAAATGCGGATACACCGTCGATGTCTTTTAAGATTCCTGGTGATGCGCAAAAGGGAGATACCATCCATATGATTATTGAAGTAAGTACAAAAGATGAAATCCCGATTACCCGCTATCAAAGAGTAATTATCACAATTGTTACTGTTCACGGGTAATGAAATCATAAAATCACCTAAAGGCAGACCGATGATTATTTACAAATCAAGGGTCTGCCTTTATTATATGTAGAGATAGTAGTGAGAATTGATATATTATATATCTATCTTTTACACAACTTATACGCTATAATGGTGGTGAGAAATATGTTCGTTAAAATCCTAAAAAAGAACTTCAATGGCTCTGTTCATTACTATGCTTCCCTTGTTGAAAACCATAAAGTAAACGGAAAGGTCGTTCAGAAGGTAGTTAGAAATCTCGGACCGGTAACGGAAGATCAGATTCCTTACTTGAAGGCTGCATGGGCCAAGAACAAGCCGAAACTCGTTTATGACGAACTATCAATAAAAGAAAAGTGATTGTCAGCTATGATAGAAACAATATGTCCGGATATCGAATCCCTTCTGAATACAATTGAATCCCTTGAGCGCAGGATCCAGTCTGCCGATAAGCTTCATCAGCAGGATGTACGTAAGCACTCTCTTTATGAAAGGAAGATTGGCGAGCTGCAGAAAAAACTTATCCGGCAGGAAGAGGCTCATAAGCTTCGCATAAGAGCCTGTAAATCTGAGATTAGTTCCCTTAAGAAAGAAATCAAGGAACTGAAGGGTGAAAACCAGAAACTCAGGGCACAGATTTCAAGAGACTATACTTCTTCATCGATTCCTTCATCACAGTCCCCGAACCATAAGAAAATTTCGAACAGCCGCAAAAGGACAGGCCGAAAACCCGGAGCACAGCCAGGACACCCTCATCATCCGAGAAACCGGTTGGAACCAGGGCGGGCGGTAGATCTGGGCCTTCCTAAACAGGCTACGGAAAATCCCGATAAGTATGTGCTGGAAAGAGTAATCCGCAAACAGCTGGTGGATATTCAGGTTTCGGTCATCTGTACTGAATATGTTGGATACGAGTACCGTCTGAAAGGGACAAACTGTCTTGTTCGCACAGAATTTCCGGATGGGATCAATGATGATGTCAATTACGGAGGCGGTATCAAGGCGCTGTCGTGCCTGCTGAATAACTACTGCAATGTATCTATCCGCAAGGTGCAGGAAGTGCTGAAGGGGCTGACAGAAGGAAAGCTGTCCCTTTCCGTTGGCAAGATCAATGGGCTGGCGAAGGAATTCACAGCTAATTCAGAAAAGGAGCTGGCAGGTATATACGCTGCGCTGCTGAAAGCTCCCTATCAGCATACAGATGCGACCTATATCCGCCTAAACGGAAAGAACTGGTATGTCTATGTATCTGCAGATGACAAAAATGTATATTACACATTAAAGG
>CACYBS010000318.1 GCA_902772725.1 Erysipelothrix rhusiopathiae | reverse complement strand
GTAGGATACTGATTATACGAATAAGGATTATTATCGTATGGATACATGTGGTTTTCTCCTTTCGTTAGTAAGGTTCGTTACTCATAAAGTATTCACAAAGGTTCATACTTAAAGTAAAAGACGGGACACTCATTACCTGAATCCCAGGCGTCGTAGTAGTCACCGTCTTTAACACAAACAGCATGATCTCCCGTACATAAAACAAAAGTCCCTACCTTGTAATCACGGCAGAAATCTCTAACCGTGTAAAAAGTAGGGACAATATCTAGTACAGTATATTTTCTAAAACCGAATTTCTTTAGGTATGCAGGCCATACTGCATTATGATTTCCCCACTCGCACATCGCATAACCTTGGTCACAAAGTCCCCAATAGACCTCATCCCAGGATTTATTTAGTGCCATGCAGAGAGCTCTTATAACACAATCACCCGCTACCCTATGACAAGGATTTGGATCAAAGAAGATGAAACAACGGTATCACCCCCTCGCGGATCGATGATCAATCAATTAGTTTGAGTCCAAGATAGTTAACATTGTCGTTAGCCGCGCTATTTACGACAATGTGATGCAATCCAAGATCCAGCGTAGAAATCTCTTGTTCTGAGGACGTAACATTATAAGAGACTCCATCGACCACAACAGTCTGAACATTAGGCGTAGTACAATAAGAAACAAGACGCTTCTTATTTTTTGCATACACGAACACCCAGAAATCCATCATTTTTACGGATGCAGTTTTAGAACAACTAGCTTCAAGTTTAAATCCATTTGCTGGCGTAATTACTTTAACGTCTTTCCAAATATATCCAGAAAAGGACGAAAACTCCAAGTCTGTTCTGAGTCTTTCGTCAGCAAAGCTGAGAATCGTTGTTCCATCACCGGCTACTACTGTAAACGGAACAAGTTCTTTAAACATTAATCCGGCCACGAATTTATGACCAACGTCAGAATAGTGGCAACCATCCGGAATGATTTGATTCATTCGATATGATGAATACACATTAAAGAATGCCGTATAAGCATTTTTGTCGATAACTTCTAGATTGTATTCTTCAGCAATTTCTTTTGCCAATTTATCAGCAAGCGACATTTGCTTCCAACCAAAACGTCCATAATTTTCCGTACCGGCTTGGGTTGTCATCATA
Source organism: Erysipelothrix rhusiopathiae (assembly GCA_902772725.1). Taxonomy (GTDB): domain Bacteria; phylum Bacillota_I; class Bacilli_A; order Erysipelotrichales; family Erysipelotrichaceae; genus RUG11795. The sequence continues at coordinate 4,149 of CACYBS010000318.1, read as the reverse complement.
ACCGGCTGAACATTATGTTTAAAACATTCGAGAATTATCTGGCGAAGGTCATATCTATATTCGTTGTAGGCATTTTCATTCGTTACATAATCGTTTATCCCGTGAGATATGATCATGATTTTCGAGTCTGAATAGTACGGATTATTCCACACTATTGAATCTATATTAGTAAGAGCCCACCTAGCACTCTTTCCAGAGAATCCGGCATTATAAATCCTAAGAGCAGTGTTTCCTAAGGCTTCTCGCAAATATGCCTGTAATATGGTTGTATAAGAATTAGGATCTTGGTGATCGGTGCCAATTACATTCCCAGTCGCACCAGTTGTTGTATCCGCGTCAGTTGTAGAATCACCTAATACAACGATAGGAAATTTCGCATTTGCGTCAAATACCCACGATTTATAGGCATCTTCTAGGGTATAAAGTCTACCACCTTTAGCGCTGCCTCTCGTTTTTATGACAGAAGAATCATAGTTAACAGTATATGCCAACCACACCGTATCGTGGTTTTGCCACGGGATGCTGGAAGAACCACACAAATACTCCCCCTCAACATTGTATCCATAAGTTCCCCATGTTCCAAACCAGCGATCTCTATAAGCTTCAGAGTTACTTCCATCAGCCCAAGCAATTCCGGGAGCTCTAACAAAAACATAAAAAGGCTCGTCGCTATAATAGTCTATCTGTACGTCTAATATTCCAAGTCTATTTCTAGCACTATCAAAAACCTTTTTAAGTATCAACGAGTTTTCGTTTATGATCCAAATGCCAATCTGGTCGGTTTTTTTACTGTTATATAAAAGACTAATAGATTCGATATATCCAGCGGGGAAAAGCTGACGGATGCCGTATATGCCGTCTCCAAGAGTGTTTGCGTCGGAAGCGTTATCGGATGTGTAATACCATGGCTTGAACGCACTAATGGAATATTTTCCTCTCGTCTTTGAATCTACGCTGTCGATGCGATCCACTAAACTTGTATATGCAACGTCGACGTTAAAATTTATCGTGTCATTGACGGTTAACTCAGGAAAGGTATCGCCTATTCTTCGGTAATAATAATCAGTCCAGATCCATCCAGAGCATCTAAACGACGGATGACCTGTATCGACAGATCCAAAATACTGACCATAGCAGCAGAAAGCGAGCAGAAAATCGCCGTCTATATAGCTTCCAACGTTAACGATTGGATCTTTTGCACCATCCCATACCATCAACGTTTTGATAACTTTTCTATCTGTATCGCAGAACCAAATCTTTATACGCTGATTAGCCGTATCTGTTATGGCCGCGTTTCTATGAAACTGGATGTATTCTACATAACCTTTCTTGAAGATTCGATTCTTCATCCATATACTTGACGCGTTAGTAGTCTGAGTAAATCTTGACGTATCAGACGTGTTAAAGTACATATGTTCCACACCAGAACCGTTTATAATATCGGTTATATCGGTATTTTGTTCTCTTATCGCGTCACCGAGCGTGGAGTATGTAAGACCGTCCGCGCCAACTCTAGCGTTTTCAACTTCGGCAGCAGATGGCGCTTCTCCTGATGGAGAAACAAGCTGATCTATCTGAGACTGCAAAGTGGACTGTACTTGAGCCAAGCTAGCGGTACGAGCAGTAGTTTCAGCGTTTATCGCGTTTGTCCTGGCATTAATTTCATCGGATATTTGATCCCTTGCCGTTGAATCTTTAATAGTATAACTTGCGCCATTAATGTTTAACGTACTTACATTAGGCATTGATCATGCTCCTTTTGATAAATATACTGTTTCTAATCCGAGATCATATCTAACGAATTCTAATTTGTTATTAACAAGGGAGGCATACGCTCCGATGTTTTGTAATTTATTTATAACTTCATTAGCGTACGCTATCTCTGAGTCAGAAATGATTGTTTCGGTATCGACTGCGGTCGGAAGCACAAACATATACATTAAAAATGTAGCAATTCTTTTATTATTTGTGTCGAGCAGAACAAGATTACACACGCTTTCTCCTTCTACCGCGGTCATCTGTTCTGTACAATTTACTGTAACCACATTTTTAGTATATGAACAACCGTAAACGTATCCGTTTTTATCCGGCTTAGTTCCCTGAAAAGTAATAGAAACATTTGACGGTATAGTATATTCTTCACTTCCGCAATACAAATGAAACTCAAACGCTCTAAGTCCAGAATCGAGTTTCGTTACATATATATTTGGAACTACACTTGGATCTTTCAAATCTAAGTCAATTATTTTGGTAACCAAGCTCTCACCTTCTTTCTTAAAGCTCGTTTGATATAATTAATTTTATAGTCTCTATAGCCGTTATCACAGCTATCTTCGGCAGGACAAGATACGATTTTCTTACATACCGGATAGATTGGACACTCAGAGCATTTCGGATTCTTATACTTCTCTTTAATGCTCCATTCATCAAGCTTCTTCTGATTAACATCCTTGGTATAGATAGTTCCGTATATATTGTCACCATACGGATAGTGTTCGCATGACGACAGTCCTCCGTCTGGAGTTATGGTCGCAATGCTAGGATTATCCGCCATGCAGTGAAAAACAGCATCCTTTCTAGGAAGACCAAACTTCATTTTATGGTTCTTTTCTATATAATCCTCGACCCTCATGAGCTCTTCATAACGCTCGGGCGTAGCCAACCCGTAAAGTATTCTTGAATACATGCTAAGATTCGGAATATCTTTAAAGTCATCGACTATCTCTTTGCAAACATCGAAACCAAGAAACGGACTATAGTGAACTCTTAATTGGATTTTAACTCCTAGATTGCTAAGCCTTTTTGCGGATTCCTTTAATTTTTCATAGGCATCAGACGGAAGACCTTTGTATACCGAGTATTTTTCGCCAGCTATATCGACAGTAAACTGTATATACGAAAGCTCCCATGATTTGATCTCTTCGTCACTGCATTTGTCAAGCAAATACCCATTTGTAGACATTATTGACACAAACGGAACGCCAGCGTTATGAATTTTATCGCAGATAACTGAAATCGCTTTTTTATTAACGAGCGGTTCTCCGCCAAACCACTTAATACGAACCTTCTTATCTTTATTCCTTGTAGATATGATATAGTCGGCCACATCACTAGCCGTCTTCTCGTTCATACTTACCTGCTTGTAGTCGTTTTCAAAACAATATTTGCATGACGCGTTACAAGCCGTTGTCGTGAATATAACGTAAAGTTCTTTAGATAAACTTTTTTGTTTGTAAGAAACCCAGCGACGATTTCGATACGCGGTGTCAACCAAAGTTCTTACGTCATAGCTATCCGGAACAAGGTACCATCGTCGTATGAGTTCATCATTTGTGTCTCCTGTTTCGAGCTTAATGACTTCTCCTGTAAACGCGTTGTAAATAACGTTTTCACATTCAACGATATATGGGTTTACTTTGTATTTAATCCCATATTCTTCTTTTTGCGTACCCAAATATCTCGTAATATATTCATCAGGTTCTCTTAAAGTTTTCATTCAGCTCTCTTTATGAATTAGGATCAATTTCACCACAATCTCCACCGTCGCAGAAATCGCAACCGCCTCCGCCATGACCGTCACAGGTTTCACAATCGTCATCATCTCCGCCTTCGCAACTGCATGAATGCTGCCAGCACTCGTTTTCAATGGTCGTTATTCTTCTTTCTAACTTTTTTCTCTCGCTATCGAACCACTGAAGCACTTCCGCCACATCCCAAAGATGATGTTCGCTTCTACCTTCTTGCGTATATGACCAGTTAGAAGAACCGCCTTCAAACCATGGGTCATCAAGCCATAATGCCTTAAAAGCAGCAGTTCCAGGATGACCATCAGTATCACTAACAGCTCCTTCATCGCCATCCGCGTGGCAAGTATCTTCGGCTTGACAGCCTCCAGCAATAGCAGCAGAAGAAGAATTATATGAAGCCGGATTGACGTGATCATTAGTGTCCCAGCTAAGTTCGTTAGACATTATTCGTCCATTTTCAACGAACCATCCAGTCCAACCTACTTCGACCTTCTCTCCGTTTTCAAGAGCATAGAATTCGCCGTTCTTTGTGCTGAACTGACCACCAACAATCCTACCGCCCTCGACATACAAAGACTCGTTGTCCCATTTTCCAATAACTTTTCCGTTTGCATCAAGTATT
>CACYBS010000317.1 GCA_902772725.1 Erysipelothrix rhusiopathiae | reverse complement strand
GGAAGTGCTGTCGTAACAGGATTATTACTTGGACTTACCTTATCACCAAGTGTTCCGCTCTTTATTCCATTCTTAGGATCACTTTTTGCCATTATCGTTGTGAAGTGCTGTTTTGGCGGAATTGGTAGAAACTTCTTAAATCCGGCACTGGCCGCAAGATGTTTCTTATTAATCTCCTTTGGAGCTTTAATGACAAATTACAGCCTGGATGGAATGTCAAGCCCAACACCTGTGGCAACACTTCTTTCCGGACATGCAGTCAATGTCACAAAGATGTTCTTAGGAACCGGCGGAGGTGTTATCGGAAGCTCGATTATTGCTATTTTAATCGGCGGAATGATCTTATGGGCATTTGATATCATCCATGGAGAAATCTGTTTCTCTGTGCTTGGTGCCTTCTCCTTGTTCATTTTAATCTTTGGTGGACAGGGACTTGATTTAAAGTTCTTAGCTGCCCATTTATGCGGCGGTGGTGTAATGCTGGGTGCCTTCTTTATGGCAACTGACTATACAACCTCTCCGGTATCTAAAAAAGGACAGATACTATATGGATCGATAATTGGAATTTTAGGCGGACTCTTTAGAATTTACGGAACTTCCGCAGACTCTTTCAGTTACGCGATCATTATCTCTAACTTATTAACACCTTTAATTGATATGTATATCATTCCAAAACCATATGCATATCGTAAGGAAGCCATTCTGTTACGAAATGGTGAAGTCATTCAGAAAAAGACATTAAAAGACTTTGTACCAAAGCCTGTTGTAGCTCTTACTACTATTGCTCTGGTTGCCGGTGTAGCACTAAGCGGTGTTTACTCCATGACAAAAGATACCATCGAAGAACAGCGCAAAGCTGCCAATATGGAATCCTATAAGGTTGTATGTCCGGATGCCGAAACTTTTGAAGTACCGGATAATGTGACAGCTGCTTTAGAAGCTCTGGGCGGAGAAGTATATGGATCTGATTTTGGACGTGTATATATTAACGATGCCGTTGTCGGTAAGAACAAAAATGGTGAAATCGTTGGATATGTTATCAGTGCTTCCTCTATGGAAGGAAATGATGGCGAAGTTACCTTATCGCTTGGCTTAAAGCCGGATGGTGAAATTATTGGTATTACCTTTACCACATTAAATGAAACTCCGGGTATGGGTATGCGCTGCGGCGATCCGGAATTCACCGACCAGTTTGCCGGCAAGAAGGCAGAAAAATTAACTCTGGTGAAGCCGGGAAGCGGTGGAGCTGAAGATACGATTGATGGCATTTCCGGTGCTACAATCACATCCGATGCCTCATTAGATGCAGTCAATGCAGCCCTTGACTTCTTCTATAAGAATATGAAGGAGGGTGAGTAGTTTATGAATAAGTATGTAGAACGTTTATATAATGGTCTGATTAAAGAAAACCCGACACTGATTTTAATGTTAGGTATGTGTCCTACCTTAGCGGTATCCACAAGAGCCTTCAACGGTATCGGTATGGGTTTATCTACAACAGCCGTGCTCATTCTTTCTAACTTTGTGATTTCATTACTTAGAAAACTGATCCCTGACCAGGTACGTCTTCCGGCCTTTATCGTCGTTGTCGCATCGATGGTAACGGTAACCGAATTATTGATGGAAGCTTATCTTCCGGGTGTTTATGAAGCTTTAGGAATCTATATTCCGTTGATTGTTGTTAACTGTATTATTTTAGGTCGTGCAGAAGCGTATGCTTCCAAGAACCCTCCGGTACTTTCCATTATGGATGGTTTAGGAATGGGTCTTGGATTTACCATTGCCTTAACTCTGGCTGGTTTAGTACGTGAAATTCTTGGAAACGGAACTGCCTTTGGAATGCAGATCCTTCCTGCAAGTGTAGAGCCGATTGGTATCTTCATTCAGCCTCCTGGAGCATTCCTAGTTATTGCGCTGTTCATTATCATTATGAACTGGATGGGTATTCGTACCCGCCAGAGAAAACTGGTTGAAGAAGGCTGTGCATCCAATTGCGGTACATGCGCATTGGATTGCGACAAAAAGGAAGGAGAGTAACCCATGCAAAGTTTGATATTAATTATCGTTTCTACAGCGTTAATGAATAACGTTGTATTGAACCAATTTCTGGGTATCTGTTCATTCCTTGGTGTCTCTAAGCAGTTAAAGCCATCTTTAAGCTTAGGTGGAGCAGTTATCTTTGTTATTACGATCGCATCTGCTGTTGCCAATTTACTGTATACTTATATCCTTGAGCCATATGGCATGGATTATATGAAGACCATTGTCTTTATCTTAGTTATCGCTGCCTTAGTACAGATTGTTGAAATGTTCTTAAAGAAGACATCCCCGGCGATTTATACCGCTTTAGGTATCTATCTTCCACTTATCACTACAAACTGTGCGGTATTAGGTGTTGCCTTAACAAACGTACAGAATGACTATAACTTTATTCAATCGGTTACAGCTGGATTTGGTACAGGTGTTGGTTATACCATCGCTATTGTATTACTGGCAAGTATTCGTTCCCGCATTCGTGAAGAAGCAATTCCTGAACCGTTACGCGGGGCACCGATTGTATTGATTGCTGCTGCTTTGATGTCAATTGCCTTTATGGGATTTGGAGATATTTCATTCTAGGTGAGGTAGTGACATGAATATAATTTTAATTACAACAATTGTTATTACGCTGATCGGTATTATCGTCGGTGCCGGTTTAGTATATACCTCAAAGAAATTTGCGGTAGAAACAGATCCAAGAGAAGCAGCCATTCGTGAGTGTCTGCCGGGAAATAACTGCGGTGCCTGTGGCTTTGCAGGATGTGATGCCGTAGCTGCAGCTATTGTCAAAGGAGAAGCTCCTGTCAATGCCTGCCCGGTAGGTGGTGCACCTGTTACCGAACTTGTCGGAGAGATCATGGGTGTCTCTGCCGAAGCCCAGGAAACAAAGGTTGCCTTTGTTCGATGCAAGGGGTCTTGTGATGTTACCCATAACCAGGGTAACTACATCGGTATTGATGACTGCCGCTCAGCTGTGCTAAACGGTATCAATGTTACCGATTGTGATTACGGATGCTTAGGATTTGGATCCTGCGTTAAGGTTTGTCCTAACTTTGCGATTACGGTGAAAAACGGGGTTGCTGAAGTCAACCGCTATAAATGTGTAGGCTGCGGACTTTGTGTAAAGGCATGCCCGCGCGGTTTGATTGAGCTGGTTCCGGAAACGAAGCTTGTACGTGTACAGTGCTCCAATAAAGAAAAAGGTATGCTGGTAAAGAAAGTATGTTCTGCCGGCTGTATCGGATGTACTTTATGTACAAGACAATGTGAAGCAGGTGCCATTACCTGTACAGATAATCTGGCACATGTGAATTATGATTTATGTACGCAATGCGGTAAATGTGTTGAAAAATGCCCGGCTAAGGTTATTACACCTCCGGACACACCAGTTACTGCAAATGCTTAATGATGTGAGGTAAGATCATGGAAAATAAAAGAAATACATGGAAATACATCGCTGCGACTGTCGGAGTAGGAGCTGCTGTTATCTTCTGCAGCGGACTTCTCGGTGGAAAAGATTTGATGTATCACATGGAAAACAGAGGGGATTTAGGACCTCTTACCCGTGATGATATTACCTATCTTGATGTTGATGCTCCTGCAGCTTCCAGCAAGGATGGAACCGTAACGGCTGAAGACTGGTCCGAGATCTATCCTTATATTTCCTTAACAATGGGAAAGAATGCTGAAAATGATTATGTTACCGATTACTTGGAACAGGATCCATATCTGGTAAATATTTATGAAGGCTATGGCTTTGCCAAAGACTATGGAAGTGCCAGAGGACATGAATATACCTTAGAGGATGTCAGCAATACCGAAAGACCGCATCCGATGGCTAACTGCTTGACCTGTAAAACACCTAACTTTACCAAGAAAGTACAGGATGAAGGTGTATCGGTTTATACGATGCCATTTGATGAAGTAATGGCTGAAATGGATGAAAATATCAGCTGTTACAACTGCCATGGAAACGATGCCGGAAACGGTGGTCAGATCACCATTACCCATACGTATGTATCCAAGGCATTAGGGGATAATATGAACACCATTGATTCTTCTACTTTATCGTGTGGACAGTGTCATATCGAGTATTACTTTACACCGGAAGATAAGGAAACAATGATGCCTTATCACAGTGTAGAAGAAATGACTCCTGAAGCAATCTTAGCTTATTATGATGCGATGGATTTCTCCGATTGGACACAGCCAAGTACCGGAGCTAAGTTATTAAAAGCCCAGCACCCGGAAATGGAAACATTCTTACAGGGTAAACATGCCGGTCTTCTCAATTGCGCGGATTGTCATATGCCGATGGAACAGGCAGAAGATGGAACAATCTATCACAGCCATACAATCGTAAGCCCGCTTGAAAATGAAGAAATTCTTTCGACCTGTGTGAAGTGCCACGGCGATACCGATATGGTTACCTTTGTGCATAACCTGCAGGACCGCATTACAGCCCGTGAAACGGAAGTCGGTAATAAGCTGGCGGAATTCAACGATGCTCTTGCAGCAGCGGTAGAAGCCGGTCAAATGAGTGAAGATGAGCTGAACGAAGTTCGTAAGATCTATCGTGAAGCACAATGGTTCTTTGATTTCTGTTATGTAGAAAATTCAGAAGGTGCACATAACTCCGAACTAGCTAACCATTGCTTAGATACTTCGGAAGAAAAGATTACTCAAGGTATGCAGTTATTAGGTGTACAGGAATAACATTTAAATATAATTGAATATGCTGCGGCTGAGAGAACAACTCAGCCGTTGTATTTATGAAAGGGAATTGATTATGTCACTGAAGAAAGTATTGAAATTTTTATCTTCCATGCAGTTTGCCGTCATATTACTGGTGTTGCTGGCGCTTGCCTGCATAGCCGGAAGCTTTATAACGCAGGCGCAAACTTTATCCTGGTATACCCAGATGTATGGGGAAAGAAGAGCCGCTATGATCATTGCCCTTGGATTGGATGATGCATATCACAGCTGGTGGTTTATATTGATCAGTGGATTTTTATGTCTTAATCTATTGTTCTGTAATGTAGTGCGTCTGCCGCAGCTGATCGAACGAACTAAAAACGCAAAAGATCCAAAAAAGATCATCCACCTGCCGCATACGCATAAGATCGAAGGCGTTCAAAATCTCGAATCGATTGAAAAAGGTCTTCGCTTACCGGCCGGGCAAACGATTCAAAATGAAGAGGGAAAAGAAGTAAAGGTTTATACTAAAAATATCATTGGTATATGGGGTGCCTGGGTATGTCATATCGGAGTACTTTTACTCATTGCCGGCTTCTCTTTAGGTCAGATGACCAAGAAAGAATATACGGTGTATGGTGTTCCCGGTCAGATTAAAGAAGTAGCCGATACCGGCTATGCCATTGAAATTGATGATTTTCAAACACTTTACAATAAAGATGGTTCTTTAGATCAATATATAACTAAGCTTACCATGATGGATATCAACAATCCCGATGATAAGACAAGTGCTGAAGTTACTGTCAATGGTCCGGCATCCATGTATGGATATCGAATTTATCAAAACTCAACCGGCTGGGCATCCACTGTATCCATCACCAAAGATGAGGAACCGCTGCAGGAAGATTTCTTATGTTCCGGAGAATATGTACCGGTCAAAGATAAACCCGAACTGCTTATTTATTTGAATAATGTATATCCAAGTCTTGGATATACAGCTGATGGCATGCCTACCAGTATCTCAGATGAGCCCGATAATCCCGGATACTTATATACTGTCTACTATATGGGTGAAATATTAGGAATGAATGTATTATCCGGGGATGATAAGCTAACGATTGATGAGTATACCGTGACATTCTCTGATCCGCAAAGATATACCTTAGTTCAGGTTAAAAAGGATTCTTTTGCCTGGCTGGCATTTTTAGGCGGAATGATCACCATGGTAGGATTATTATTGGCATTCTATTTGCAGCAATCATCTGTTTGGGCCGTTAAAGAAGCAGATGGTTATACTGTATACGGTTATTCACCAAAGGGCGGCGTTCTATTTAAAGAAATGATGGAAGAAGCCATCCATAAAGACAAGGAGGGAGAAAAATGATTCAGTTAGAGAATACTTTGTTTACCATTGTACTGGTACTCTATTTCCTGTGTATGGCCTGTTATTTTGCGTTTATTGCGATGAAGCAGGATAAGCTTGCCAAAATCGCGATGTGGATCCAGCTTGCCGGTTTAATTCTACATACCTGTACAATAATTGTGCGTGGAATGGCGGCAGGAAGATTGCCGCTTACCAACCAATATGAATTTGCCTCTGCCTTTTCCTGGGGATTGTGTCTTGTGTCTTTGATCTTTATTCATCGATTCAAATTCCCGGTATTAGGTGCTTTTGCCTCTCCGGTAACTTTTTTAGTCATCGGATATGCAGCCATGCAGTCAAAAGAAATTCATGAGCTGATGCCGGCCTTAAAGAGTTATTGGTTAGGTTTCCATGTATCATCGGCCATCATATCGTATGGGGCTTTTGGAGTATCTTTTGTACTTTCCACGATTTATCTCATGCGTGATAGGATGAAAGAACATGGATTCTTAGATGAACATATTCCATCTAAGGAAAAACTCGATTTACTCAGCTATCGAAGCGTTGCGTTAGGCTTATTGTTTCTAACCATTACCATTATCTCCGGAGCCATCTGGGCAGACAGGGCATGGGGAAGCTATTGGTCATGGGATCCAAAGGAAACATGGTCTTTAATTACATGGTTAATTTATGCGGTATATTTACATCTCCGTTTACGCAAGGGATGGAGCGGAAAAACGGCTGCGATATTTGCGGTTATTGGCTTTATCTGCGTGATATTTACTTATATCGGTGTAAATACTTTCCTTCCTGGAATGCACAGCTATGCATAACGAATTATAATTGATTTATATTAACTCCCGACTTACGATTAAGTCGGGAGTTAATCGTTAGTCAGGGGGATTTTTATGGCAATACCTATTTCATTTGAATAATTACTAAATAATTATAATGTCGATTTGACAAGGTTAGAATTGAAAGAGGAATGGAATCCGGATACTACATTAAAAACCATTGCCGCATTTGCCAATGATATGGATAATCGGGGTGGAGGTTATATTGTCATCGGAGCAAAGGAAAAGGATGGCCGCCTGGTTAGACCAATTTCCGGTTTAGAAATAGATCAAATCGATAACATCCAAAAAGAATTGTTGAGATATTGTAAATATATCAGACCATCCTATATCCCACAAAGTGAACCGGTGATGTATGAAGGGAAATGGTTGTTGTTGATATGGTGTCCGGGTGGATATGACCGCCCCTATCTGTGCCCTAAATCACCGGTTAATAAAAATCGCGAAAAAGTTTACTACATTCGAAAGCTCGCAAGTACAATTGAGGCTGCGGATGCAGATCGAAACGAATTAATGGGACTTGTGGGTAACGTTCCTTTTGATGATTGCATCAATATGAAATCTGATCTGAAAGACTTAAAATACCCTTTAATTCGTAACTATTTGGAGGAAGTAGGCAGTTCACTGATTTCTTTTAACAATACTCCTATCGAACAGTTAGCTTCTGATTTAAGAATTGCGGACGGTCCAAAAGAATTTTTTAAACCATTAAATGTTGGTCTTATGTTCTTTAATGATGATATGGAAAGATTCTTTCCTTACAGCCATATCGAATTAGTCAATATTCCGGACCCAACCGGGCAGTCAATGGTTGAGAGAATTTTTAGAGGCCCGCTGGACAGGCAGCTTAAAGATGTACTTTTGTATATTCAAAATAATGTCATTGCCGAAAAGGTGATTAAAGTTCGCGGGCAGGCGGAAGCAGTTCGCGTTTACAACTACAGTTATGATGCGCTGGAAGAATTCATTTCCAATGCCGTATATCATAAGTCCTATCAAATTCGCGAACCAATCACGATTCGAATTGAAAAGGATAAAATTGAAATCACCAGTATTCCGGGACCTGACAGGTCCATAACAGACGAAGACATTAAAAACTATACCATGCGTGCCAGAAGATATCGAAATCGAAGGATTGGAGATTTTTTGAAAGAACTGCATTTGGTTGAAGGACGAAATACCGGAATACCTACCGCAATAAAAGCGATTCGCGAAAATAATTCTCCCGTGCCGATTTTCTTAACGGATGATCAAAGAAGTTTTTTCAGCGTCATTGTACCGATACATGAAAGCTTTATTGAAAAGGAAGAACAAACACCGAAAAAAAGCCGGCGGTCAAAAGATGAGGTCAAAAAATTGATTCTAGAAACATTGAATGAAAACAATATGTCTATGAATCAGCTCTATTATGAGTTAGGATACAGTGGCAATCCTTCAAAGAGTTTTTCATCCTGTGTAAACGATTTGATTCGAGAAGATGCGATTGAGTATAGTGATACATCAAAACATTCATCTTCAAATGTTTTAATCTTAAATCCAAAGAGAAAGAAATAATACTAAACCAATTATTATTTGAATTTTCGCCCTTTCTTATAATCCGTTTATCGGAATATTTAGAAAGGTTATTTTTTATACCTGAAATGTTGGTGTAATTGAATATTACAAGTAGAAATGATACTATATAGGCGTAAAAGGGAGCACCGATGACGGTTGCCCTCAAAAATTAGCTAAAATGGCTGCTAACGTTTGGAGGACGGGCGGCCATTTTTCTTTTTCTTCGAGTTCACATTAACATTCATACCCAGTTGAACAGCAGAAATCACAAGTGCGATTATTGAAACCACAAGTGCAAGTATCTGGAGTACTACCATAATGAGTGAAATGATCGATTGAATACTCATAGGCGTTCCCCCTTCCATATGGAAAAGAGAGGATACGACACCTCCCTAAAAATAAGAGAGGACAACCGCCACCGTTATGGTGCTCTATGTGTGGGATTTCTTCCCACAAAATCATTCTAACAAACGAATCTAACCATACCATCACAATTCAAAAATTTCTTCAATTTTTTTATTTTTACAGAATTAGATTGTTATATGAGTGTGATGGGATTCTTAAATAAGCCATGATAAAATACATATGAGCAGCACCGATGACGGTTGTCCTCTAAATATTATTGGATCGGACCGCTAATGTTTAGACGACTGGCGGTCATCTTTTTTTCGAATCGTCTTTCGACTTAATTCCTAACTGTATGGCTAAGATTTCAAGGGTGATAATTGAAATCACCAGTGCAATACTTTGAATTACAAGGGCAATCAACGAAATGATCGAATCAAAGTCCATAAGCACTCACACATTTCCTTAGGTAAGGAAGGAACGCGTTCATAATCTGAATTAAGAGGACAACCGCCACCGTTATAGTGCTCCATATTCAAAATTACTTACTCAAAATCTTCAAAATAACAATTCCTCAATACACTTTCAAACAAACATTTTCTTAATACAAATTCTCATAATAAGTTCTAATCTCAATAAATCATTGCCTCTATCTAAAAAAATATTATAATGACAAAGATTTTTAAAATACATGTCTCTATTAGGAGGTATGAGAATGTATTAGCGCCAGGACCATAGATGGTTGACGAGGACGACAGTGATCGAAAGACTCGGCGGATGCTGTCGCGGTGTAGTGAATCGAGAGAGGAATTGTTAAAAAGCAGAATGAAAACTGTAACAGAGCGTTTCTCAACACTTAAAAAAAAAAATAGGAGTGTATTAAAATGAGAGTTGTTATTCAGGATAACTATGAAAAAATGTCTAAATGGGCTGCTAACTATATCGCAGCTAAAATCAACGCACACAAAGAAGATCGTCCGTTTGTATTAGGATTACCTACAGGATCTTCTCCAATTGGTGTATATAAAGAATTAGCACGTATGAATCAGGCCGGCGAAGTAAGCTTTGCCAATGTCGTTACATTCAACATGGATGAATATGTTGGATTACCTCATGAACATGATCAGAGCTACTGGTATTTCATGCATGACAATTTCTTCAATCATTTAGTAGATATGAAACCAGAAAACATCAATATCTTAAATGGTATGACAGATGATCCGGAAGGTGAATGTGCACGTTATGAAGAAAAGATTGCTTCCTATGGAGGAATCGATTTGTTCATGGGTGGTATCGGTGTTGACGGTCACTTGGCATTCAATGAACCATTTACTTCCTTAACATCACGCACCGGCGTTCGTGCCTTAACAACAGATACAAGAATCGTTAATTCACGTTTCTTCGGTAACGACCCGGAAAAAGTTCCTGCAACCGCATTATCTGT
>CACYBS010000316.1 GCA_902772725.1 Erysipelothrix rhusiopathiae | reverse complement strand
CCCGAAGCATTCTAAAGAAATTGGATCTTCGCATGCTGCCTCTGACCCTGGAGGCCATGGAAGAAAATATTTTCGATGTCGCAGGATGCCGTGTGACCGTCTCTTTTTTAGAAGATATCTATCGCCTTGCGGACAGTTTCTTATTACAGGATGATATTCGTCTCATTGAAAGAAAGGACTATATAAAAAATCCTAAACCGAATGGATATCGCAGTCTTCATCTGATCGTGGAGATTCCGATTTTCTTAAGCAATGAAAAGAAATATATCAAGGTTGAAGTGCAGTTTAGAACCATTGCGATGGATTTCTGGGCAAGCCTTGAACATAAGATCCGCTATAAAAAATCATTGTCCCCCGGACGTTTACAGGTTGTAGATGATGAATTATTAGAATGTGCAGGCTTATGCGCCTCTTTGGATTCAAAGATGCAAAAACTCATTGAAACGCAAAAATAAAATTTTATTCTAAACAATTGGCTGAATTGAAAAACTATTTCATTAAAATAATACGATGTAAGATTCTTGATATGGCTATATTAAGAATCTTTTTATTTAACAATTTTTTATTAGTAATCATATATACATTAATCGTTCTACGGGCTATAATACATTAATAAATACAGATTTATGCTGTATTTAAAGAAGGTTGATTATGAAGTTATTAATTGTATCCCAGCATTTTTATCCGGAACAGTTTCGCATCAATGATATTGCCTTTTCTTTGGCAAAAAGAGGTCATGATGTGACGGTGTTAACCGGCCTACCCAATTATCCCAAAGGAAAAATATTCCCTGATTACAGACATGGGAAAAATCGTGAACAGACAATTAATGGTGTTAAAATCGTTCGCTGTTCTTTAATTGGCCGTGGTACATCTTTACTGACGTTCGGGCTCAATTATGCCTGGTTTGCCGTGTCGGCTTCACTAAAGGGAAAAAGTTTAAAAGATCAATACGATCTTGTATACAGCTATCAAACTTCGCCGGTATCCATGGCAAGACCTGCCATTGCGGTAAAAAATAAGCAGCATATTCCGCTGATTATTAACTGTCTGGACCAATGGCCGATCAGCGTAACCGCCGGCCCAATTCCGGAAAAAAGTCTATTGTATAAGATTTTATATAAATACAGTGTGAATACCTACAATAAAGCAGATTTGATCACAATCACATCAAAATCTTTTAAAAACTATTTCGAAAAGGTATTAAAGATTCCTGCCGAAAAATATGGTTTAGTCTATTGGCCGCAATATGCCGAAGATACTTATGGAGAAACAAAAAAAGAAAAGAACGGGGTTTATGATGTTCTCTATGCAGGAAATATCGGACCGGCAACTGAAGTGGAAGTGATTGTGAAAGCGGCCGCAAAATTAAAAGATGAAAAGAATATACATTTCCATATCGTAGGTGATGGCATGAACCTTCCTGCATGTAAAGAAATCGCCGAAAAGGAAGGACTTACCAATATCACTTTCTACGGATCTCATCCGGTAAGTGAAATGCCTAAATATTATTCGCTGGCAGATGCCTTCTTGATTACGATGTCGGATAACCAGGTTGTGAACTATACTTTACCTGCCAAGATGCAGTCGTATATGATGGCAGAAAAACCGATCATCGGAGCTGTCAACGGAGAAACACAGCGTGTTATCAAAGACTCCGGATGCGGATATTGTACCGATTCCGGAAATTCAGACCAGCTTGCCGATCTAATTTTGGAAGCATCAAAAGATGAAATGGATACAAAAGGAATGGGTAAAAAGGCAAGAGAGTATTATGACTCCCATTTCAATAAGGAAAAATTATTGGATCAGCTCGAAGAGATCTTCACAAGCTTAACAGAAAAAAGATGACCGGAACGAATCGTTCCGGTCTTGTGTATTTATTGATCGTTTTCGGTTAAAAGATATTTTTCTAGGATCTCATACAGAGACTGCTTATCAATTGGCTTTACCAGATGCGCATTCATACCGGCTGAGAAAGATTGCTGCATATCTTTTTCAAAGGCATTGACAGTAATCGCAATAATAGGAATGGTCTCCGAATTGGATAAGTTGGATTTGCGAATCTTACGGGTAGCCTTCAAGCCGTTTAACTCCGGCATACGAATATCCATTAAGATCACATCATAGTCTCCATCGGATGCAAGATAAGCTTCCACAGCTTCAAAGCCATCGGATACCTCCGTTGTTTCAATTCCGGTCTTGTCTAATAAACGCACACCGACAGCACGGCTGATCGGATCATCATCTGCGAGTAATGCTCGTTTACCTCTGAAGTCCGGATATCCGAATTCTACAACCTTTTCAATCTGAATCGGTTCCTGTTTAGGAGTAAATTCCTGTTCTACTCTTGTAAAGTTAAAATCCAAGACTAAACGAATTCCGTTCAAGCCAAACTTTTCGATATGGATCACACCGCCTAAGCGGGCAACCAGTGATTTGACAACCACAATATTGATATTGAGGCTGTTAATATCCTTTTCAATATCCTGTAAAGATTCTTCGATGTTTCCGCCTTCCAGCTGATACGGCACAAATAATGCCTTCATTTCTTCAAATGGAATCTTGAACTCTGTACTTTCAATATTGAAAAGAATCTGTGTCTTATCATAGCGCTGCAGTGCTTCACTAACACGCATGCAGATTTTTGATCCTGCCACAGCATTATGAACCATAAAGTTAATCGTCTTGATTAAAACCTGGTTTAGGAAATACGTATCCGTAATCACTGCCTGAGAAGTGAGTCCGCTTGTATCTGTAGTAAATGTTACTTTATTATATTCAATTCTTGGTGTGATGGCTCTTGTAACGATATTGAGCGTATCATTTAAAACAACCGTTCCCGGAGTTATGTTTAAACGATTCTCTAATACATTACACAGCTGTACCAGATCATCAATGGTCTCGGATAAAGAGAATCCTGCAAGCTGGATCTTGGAAAAGTAGTCAGAAATCTGTGATGATAATGAATCATCATCTGCCAAATCCAATACGCCTAATATCGTATGGATCGGTGTACGCATATCTCTGCTTAACAGTGATAAAAAACGTGCTGCGGCAACAGTAGAGAATTTTGCCTCTTCCCGCATACCAAGGCTTTCCATCATATCTGCTTTCAATTGATTATTTAAGTCGGTAATATCTTCAACCATAATCACCACTTGATCTGCTTCCGTATGGAAATCAATCTTTTTGAGACGTGATGCGTTAGTTTCATAAACATACTCAAACTTTTTATCTGCATCCAAATATTCAGATATAGCTGATAATGCTAAGGCTTGACGATTTTTATCATCTTTGATGGACAGCGCATCTAAAAAGAGATCATACGGAATCGTTTCGTTTTCCGTACCCGGTCCAAACAATACGTTGACAGATCCATTTTTGGCATCAAAATGAGCCAGCCATTCAAAATGTGACGAAAGTGTTTTAAGACTTACATCCAGTTCATTTCTTGTTTTTTCCATAGTAACCCTCCTTACCAATATGCATTATGATACTGTCTGCATAATTCTCAAGAATTCTTGAAATTTATCATTAAATAAATAATAATCCTGCTTCACACTATTCTTTAATTCAAAGCGGGAATCTTCAACTAAGGCACTGATTCTTTCATACAGCGGAACTAAGCCAAGTGTTCCTACTGTACCTTTCAGGGAATGGCTGCTTTCAAAGATACTCTCGCGATTTTCTTCATCCACTGCCTTTTTTAACAATTGTAAATGCCCGTCATTAAGAAAGCGATGCAAACAATCGATATAGAACTCTTCATCGTCTAAAAATCGACTCATAGTGCCATCAATATCAGCTCCCCACATTCGTAAGGTCTCAATAATTTGTTTCACTTTTTAATACCTTCCTTGTAAATATTTCTACATTTATTATATATCGCATCATTGATTATTTTCAATTCTCAAGCCGTAATGGACATAAAAAAAGTGAGCTTTCACTCACTTAGATTTCTTCAATTTTCATCATATTTGTAGTACCGGCTGAACCACCCGGATAACCTGCTACAATGATGAATTTATCACCGGGATGGAAGCCATTTTCCAAGGCGATGGTACGTGCTAATTCTACGTCATTTTCCTTGGTGTTATGAACCTTGGAGACAATTGGTTCTACGCCAAAAACAGGAAGAAGTGACCTTTGAATTTTTTCATCATAGGTTACTGCAAGGATTGGTGGAACCGGTCTAAACTTGGCAAGACGAGTCGGTGTGATTCCTCTTTGTGTAAAGGCCACGATACATTTGATATCAAGTGCCTGGGCAGTATCGGCTACCGCAATTCCAATCGCATCTTTATACGTTCTGCTGCTGGTTTCCTTCTGGATCATAAGGCGTTGGGCATAAGGTAACATTGGCTCAATCGCATCCGCAATCTTATGCATAGTTGTAACGCATTCTACCGGATAATGACCGGCAGCTGTCTCGCCTGACAACATAATACAATCCGTACCATCCATGATCGCATTGGCAACATCACTGGCCTCTGCACGGGTCGGTCTAGGGTTTTCCTGCATGGATTCCAACATATGCGTAGCGGTAATGACCGGTTTTCCCATCTCATTGGCTATGCGAATCATACGCTTCTGATACATCGGAACAAGTTCAAACGTAACTTCAACACCTAAATCACCACGGGCTACCATGACACCGTCTGATACTTCCAAAATATCGCGAAGGTTATCAAAGCCTTCCTGGTTTTCAATCTTCGGAATGATATGAATATATTCTTTCCCTTCATCGATCAAGATATCACGAATCGCAAGAACATCCTTTCTGCGGCGGGTAAAGCTTGCCGCAATATAATCAATGTCATGTTGGCAGCCAAAACGGATATCTGCCTCATCCTTTTCAGAAAGGAACGGCATACTTAAATGGATTCCCGGTAAGTTACATCCTTTATGCGGTTTAATAAAATGAGGGTTGGCAACTTTACCCATCAAATAGTCATCGCCCACTTCGATGATATCCACACGCATTTTACCATCATCCATTAAGATGTAATCCCCAACGGATACATCGCTGAATACTTCCGGACATTGAATGGTGAATTGTTCATGATTGCCAAGAACATTTTCCTTTACCATCTTTACAATATCATCCTGTTCAAATTGAACACCACCGTTTTCAAAATCGCCGAGACGGATTTCCGGTCCCTTTGTATCTAATAAAATTCCAATAGGAACATCCATTTCTCTGGACACTTCACGAATCAAATTAATTCGCTTTTCGTGTTCCTCATAAGACCCGTGAGAAAAGTTCAAACGGGCAATATTCATACCGGCTTCCACCAATTTTTTTAACACTTCTTTATTCTCGGATGCCGGTCCGATTGTACATACAATTTTCGTTTTTTTATTCTGTTTCATCTATTTACCTCACATACATGCACTGCATGTCGTAAGCATTAATACACATTCTTGAATCAATGTCAATCAGAAAACGTTTTCAAGTTTTCATATAAAAAAAAAAGACATATCGCTATGTCTTTCTTATATGGATTAAACTAATCTTTCAAATAAATTCATCAATGGCTTACGTGATTCAGGCGGCATAACCAATGCTTCTTCAATTGGAATACCAACGATCTTGTTTTCACGGATGCAGATACACTGTCCACCGATTCCCTGCATCAGCAGATCAACTGCTTTTTCACCCATTCTGGAAGCCAATACACGGTCAAACGGGCATGCAGCTCCACCACGCTGGATATGACCCAATACAGTTGCACGTCCTGCAAATCCTGTATTCAAGGAAATCTTCTTAGCGAATTGGTCAACATCGGTAATCTTTTCACTGATAACGACAACCGCATGTTTTTTCTTTTTGATTAAATCGATATCACGTAATCTGTCAATTACTTCCTGTTCATCAAATCCTGTATCGCTGTTGATGACAATATCTGCACCACAGGCAATACCGGACCATAAAGCCAAGTCACCGCAGCGGTTACCCATTACTTCAATAATTGAGCAGCGGTGATGGGAGTTGGAAGTATCACGTAATTTATCGACTGCATCTACTACTGTTTCCAACGCAGTCTGGAATCCGATTGTATATTCCGTACATGAAATATCATTATCAATTGTTCCCGGTAAACCAATGCAGTTAATTCCCATACGAGTGAGTGATAAAGCTCCACGGTAAGATCCGTCACCACCAATAACAACGACAGCTTCAATACCGCGTTTTCCTAATTGATGGATAGCCTTACGACGTACTTCTTCATCCTTGAATTCAGGAAGACGCGCTGAACCTAAAATAGTACCTCCGCGTGTTCCGATTTCCGCTACAAAATCACGAGTTAACGGTTCAATATAGCCTTCGACCATTCCTTTATATCCATTATAAATTCCGAAGACTTCCAATCCGCTGTTCAACCCAATTCGAGTAACGGCGCGGATACCCGCATTCATCCCCGGCGAATCGCCACCGGAGGTTAAAATTCCGATTCTTCTTACCATAAGAGTGCCCTCCTAGAAACGAATTATGTATTTTTTCTTAATTAAAATATAGCACAGATACGGCTATTTAAAAAGAAAAAAAGAAATCGGAAAGATATTATTTTTCATTCAAAAAGCGATGGCTGAAAACCATCGCTTATTTCTCATTTTTT